>NZ_JAPFGX010000004.1:0-130400 GCF_059803575.1 Sphingomonas sp. URJC2 | reverse complement strand
GGATACGCTATGGGAGGCCGGGTGGGGGTGCGGGCCGGTGCCGCCCGTGCGGCGTGAGCCGCACCACAAACAACCCGGTGCCGCCCCCGCGCCGTGAGGCGCGCAACCGAAAACCCGGCGCGCAAACAAACTTCCCCGCACCCCACCTGTCCCGGCCGATCCTCAGCGCGGCGCGCGCGCCAGCCGGGTCATCAGGATCGCGGCGCGCTTGGCCTGGCGGCGGATGCTGTCGAGGTCGACCGTCTCGCCCGGCGCATGATCGCCCCAGCTGTCGGTGCCAAGGCCCGCCAGCCCGTCGACCATGCCGGCCACGAACGAGATGTCGCCCGCGCCGCGCTTGAGCGGATCGAGCTCGGGCATGGCCTTCAGCCCCAGATCGGCATTGACGCTGTTGAGCGTGGCGAGCAGCGCGCGGTTGCCCGGGGTCGGGGCCATTGCCGGATAGCCGCCGGGATCAAAGCTCAGCTCGGCGGTCGCACCGGGGCGGGGGCGGGCGACGATCGCCTGCATCCGCGCTTTCACCCGCTGCGTCTGCGCGTCGGACAGGGTGCGCAGGTCGCCGCGCGCGATCGCGGTTTCGGGGATGATGTTGGTCTTGCCCGCCGCGGTCGCGCGGATGCCGTCCTTGTCGAGCGTTGCCTGCGCGCCGCCCGCGATCAGCCCGGTGTTGAACGTCAGATTGGGTTCGGGCAGCTCGGCCCGGAACTCGGCAAGGATGCCGGCCAGCGCATAGATCGCGCCGTCGCCGGCGGCGGGCGAGAACACCCCGCTCGAATGCCCGCCCCTGGCCGTCACCCGCACCGTCCAGCTGTTCGAGCTGCGCCGCGCGATCGAGCCCCAGTCCTGCCCGTCGATCACGATCAGCCCTTCGAAATCGAGCGCGACATCGGCGCGGCGGCCGGCGGCGATCAGGTCGGCGCGGGCGGTGGCGACCGGATCGCCGACATCTTCCTCATCGCCGGTCAGCACGATCTCGAGATCGGCGCGGTCGAGCGTGCCGGCCGCCTGCATCGCGCGCAGCGCCGCGACCATCACCACCATGCCGCCCTTGTCGTCGCCCGCGCCCGGCCCTTCGGCGCGGTCGCCGTCGCCGTTCCTGGTGCGGACAAAGCGCTGGAACGGCGAATCGGGTTCGAACACCGTGTCGAGATGGCCGATCAGCAGCATCCGCCGGCCGCGTCCGTCGCCCTTGCGGGTGGCGATGATGTGCCCGGCGCGCCCGGCCGCCGCCATCGGCACCCATTTGACGGCAAAGCCCAGCGCCTCCAGCTCGGCGCGCATCATCCGCCCGACCTTTTCCACGCCGTCCAGATTGAGCGAGCCGGAGTTCTGGTTGACCAGCCGTTCGAGCAGCGCGACGTGGCGTTCATATTCGGCATCGACGGTCGCCGCGATCTTGCGTTCCGGCGCGCTCAGCCCGGCGAGCGCGGGGGCGGAGAATGCGAGCGCGGCGGCGGCAAAAGCCGCTGCTGCACGGCGTGTGACGCGGGCGCGGGCGGGTAGCGGCGCGCGGGCGGTCAGGGGGGCGATGCTGGTCATGCCCCGGTGATAGCCCGGCTGCCTGCCGGCGCAAATGGGGCCGGCGGCCTTGCTTCCGCCGCAATCCTCGCCCATATGGCCGATGCGCGCGGGGCCTGACCCCGACGAACCGGCAGCGTGAACAGCTCGACATTGGTCGAGCCCGGCCGGTCCCAGCAGCGCTTGCCCCCAGGCTTCCCTTTTCACGCGGGTTGTCGAACCCCCCGCGATCGCGGCGTGCCTTTGCGCGTGCCGCGCACCGCCATTTGCGAAAGATTTCCATGACCCAGTTCAAAGACCTTGGCCTTGCCGAGCCGATCCTCAAGGCGCTCGCCGCCAAGGGCTATGCCGACCCGACGCCGATCCAGCGTCAGGCGATCCCGCCGCTGCTCGAAGGGCGCGACCTGTGCGGCATCGCCCAGACCGGCACCGGCAAGACGGCGGCGTTCGCGCTGCCCAGCCTCGATTATTTCTCCCGCCATCCCAAGCCGCGGCCGTTGCAGGGCTGCCGGATGCTCGTCCTGTCGCCGACGCGCGAGCTGGCCGCGCAGATCGCCGAATCCTTCCGCACCTATGGCCGCTTCCTGCGCCTGTCGGTCGAAACCGTGTTTGGCGGCGTGCCGATCGGCCGTCAGGTCAACAAGCTGCGTGCGGGCGTCGATGTGCTCGTCGCCACGCCGGGGCGGCTGCTCGACCTGATCGACCAGCGCGCGCTCAGCCTGCGCGATGTCGAGATCTTCGTGCTCGACGAGGCCGACCAGATGCTCGACCTCGGCTTCATCCATGCGCTGAAGCGGATCGAAAAGCTGCTGCCCGCGCGGCGGCAGAATCTGTTCTTCTCCGCCACCATGCCCAAGACGATCGCCGATCTGGGCGACCGTTTCCTGACCGATCCGGTCAAGGTCGCGGTGACGCCGGTTGCCTCCACCGCCGAGCGGGTCGAGCAGTTCGTCACCTTTGTCAGCCAGCGCGAGAAGCAGGCGCTGCTAACCGTAATGCTGAAGGCCGAGCAGATCGACCGGGCGCTTGTGTTCACCCGCACCAAGCATGGCGCGGACAAGGTCGTCCGCCATCTGCAGGCGGCGGGCATCGGCTGCGCGGCCATTCACGGCAACAAGAGCCAGCCGCAGCGCACCCAGGCGCTCCAGGCCTTTCGTCAGGGCGAGATCAAGATTCTGGTGGCAACCGACATTGCCGCGCGCGGCATCGACGTGTCGGGCGTCAGCCATGTGTTCAACTTCGAACTGCCCAACGTGCCCGAACAATATGTCCACCGCATCGGCCGCACCGCGCGTGCCGGGCGCGAGGGGCGGGCGATCAGCCTGGTCGACAAGGCGGGCGAGGAAGGCCAGTGGCTGCGCCAGATCGAGCGGCTGACCAAGATCGCGCTGACGCCGCTGCCGCTGCCCGAGGGGTTCGACCGGATCAAGGCTTCGTTGCCCCAGCCCGCCCAGACCCCGGTCAAGCCGACCGCGCAGCGCCGCCACGAACAGGCGCGTCAGGCCCCGGCCGGCGACCGGCCGAAGCGGCCGTTCCGCGGCCGGCGCGGGCCGGTCGGCGCGCATCGCGGCGCGGTCAAGAAAATGGGCTGACGAGGCGTTCGGGCGCGTGCCGCAAATGGCCCGCGCCCGGCCGTCCGGCCGTCAGGCCAGCCGGTGCTGGCGGGCGCGGCTGCGCCGGCGCATGATGACGCCGAGCAGCCCGAACCCGCCCAGCATCATCGCCCACATCGCCGGTTCGGGCACCGGCGCCGCCGCCAGCCGGTCGATTTCGAATGAGTTGCCGCCCGAACCGAAGGTGACGCCGGCAATCTGCTGGCCCTGATCGGCGGTGAAGCGGAAGCGGCCATTGGTGCGCGCAGCGCTCTGATTGCCGTCGGGCAGCGCGACCAGCTGTCCGCCGGTAAAGCTCTGCACGCCACCGCCGACAAAGTTGAGCGTCAGCAGATTATAGCTGTCGAGCGATCCCAGATCGACCGAGAAGCCGAACACCGGGGCGTCGAACGCGATCCGCGCCTCGCCGCCCGCCAGCACCGACAGATAGCGCGACCGGTCGCCCGCCGCCGGCAGCGCGCCGTCGCCCGACGTACCGGTCAGGAAGCGGAAGCGCGTGCCTGTCACCAGAGTGTCGCGCGCCGGATCGTTGAAATCGAACATCACCGTTTCGGTGGGCAGGACCGATCCCGACCCCGGTTCGAACACGAATGTCGCAGCGCCGGCAGGGGCCGGAAGTGCGGACAGAATGGCAAGCGCGCACGCCGCCCGGCAAATATTGGCCCGGTAAATGTTGCGCATCGATAACCCCTTGGCTGGACCTGGCCCGCATCATGGGGCCGGGCCGGTAAACAACGGGTTGGCGATGCTGTTCCCGGCGATGAGCCGGGTCGGTCGGGCCGTTGGTCAGGCCGCTTCCAGCCCCCGGGGCAGTTTGAACACCATCCGTTCGGTCGTGGTCGTCACCTCTTCCTCGGTGACGTCGAACCGTTCGGCCAGCCGCGCGACGACTTCGCGGACCAGAATCTCGGGTGCCGATGCGCCGGCGGTGATGCCGAGCGTCCTGACCCCGTCCAGCCAGCCGAAATCGATCTCGGCGGCGCGCTGGATCATCCGCGCGCTGATCCCCTCGCGCTCCGCCACCTCGACGAGGCGCAGCGAGTTGGAGCTGTTGGGCGCGCCGATCACCAGCATGAAATCGCACGCCGCGGCAATCGCCTTGACCGCTGCCTGCCGGTTCGAGGTCGCGTAGCAGATATCCTCGCCGCGCGGGCCCTGAATGGCCGGGAAGCGCCGCTCGAGCGTCGCCACGATCTCCGCCGTGTCGTCGACCGACAGGGTGGTCTGGGTCAGATAGGCAAGGTTGGCGGGATCGCCGACCGCAATCGCCTCGGCATCGGCCACACTTTCGATCAGCGTCATCTGCCCGTCGGGCACCTGACCGAAGGTGCCGATCACCTCGGGATGGCCCTTGTGGCCGACGAACAGGATGTGCCGGCCCTGTTCGACCAGCCGTTCGGCCTGGCGATGCACCTTGCTGACCAGCGGGCAGGTGGCGTCCAGATAATCCAGCCCGCGCGCCTCGGCGGTCGCCGGCACCGATTTGGGCACGCCATGTGCGGAGAACACGACATGGGCGTCGTCGGGCACCTCGTCCAGTTCCTCGACGAACACCGCCCCCTTCGCCTTCAGCGAATCGACGACATATTTGTTGTGGACGATTTCATGGCGCACATAGACGGGCGCGCCATGCTTCTCGATCGCCAGTTCGACGATGCGGATCGCCCGGTCGACACCGGCGCAGAAGCCGCGCGGCGCGGCGATCAGGAGTTTGAGCGGGGGGAGCGTCGGGGGGGAGCGTTCGGCCATAGTGTCTGCTGTCTACGCGATTGCTTGCCCTGCTTGAAGCGCCTTCCTATGCTTTGTTGGCGATTGCCCGGTTCAGGCGGTCCGCCCCCATTTTGTCGAGGCTTTACCCGTTGCTCCTTCGGTCCGTCCTGATCGCCGCGTCCTTCCTGTCGCTTGCCGCCTGCGCGCGCGACGGCGAGCTTGATCCCACCGGCGGGATGCGCGTCGCGCGCAGTCCATGCCCGGCAAGCGGCATTCCCGCTTACACCGGCGACGTGACCCTGTTCCGCGGCACGGCCGGGCAGGCGGCGCAGCCCGATGCCGCCGCCATCGATCTGGTCGCGACGATGACCAATCTGCGCGTCGTGTGCGACGAGACCGGGCCGGAAATCGTCGCCACCGCGACTTTCGAGGTGTCGGCCCGGCGCAGCGATGCGCGTGGCGCGCGGCAGGTGGTGCTGCCCTATTTCGCGACCGTGGTGCGCGGCGGCAATGTCGTCGTTGCCAAGCGGATCAGCCGCGTCACGCTCGATTTCGCCGACGGGCAGGACCGGGCGACGGCATCGGCCAGCGGCCAGGCGGTGGTCGCCGCCTCCGCCGCCGTGCTGCCCGAAGAGGTGCGCGACCGCATCACCCGTCGCCGCCGCGCCGGCGACCAGGATGCGGCGATCGACCCGATGGCCGATCCGCTGGTCCGTCAGGCGGTGGCGCGGGCCAGCTTTGAGCTGCTGGTCGGTTTCCAGCTGACGCCCGAACAGCTGCGCTACAACGTCACGCGCTGAGCATTGTCTGGGAATGCGCTGTCGCGCATTCTGCGGCACCGGCCCGCACCCCGCGCCGGGAGGCGCGCAACCGACAACCTGCCGGGAGGCGCGGCACAGACAACGCCGCCCCCCGCGGCGTAAGCCGCGCAACCGACAACCTGCCGTCAGCCGCGCCACAAACCATCATCCCCCGCCTGCGGGCGGTTGACTCGGCAGGCGTCGCCCGCCAAGGCGTGCGGGCCGTCGGCGGGCATCCGCCGGAGGCCGCGCGGGAGAGTTTTTCCGTCCCCTTGGGGGCGGGGGACGCCGAAGGAGCAACCGCCCCGGAATCTCTCAGGCTGTGGGACCGCGCGGGCCTTATCGACAGACGGCACTCTGGAAAGCGCCCCGGCTCCGGCCGTGGCCACCGAAGGGGTAAGCCGGGCGGTGCGCCGCACGGCGAAAGCTCTCAGGTTCCGTGACAGAGGGGGCTTGAACCTGCCTTGACCGGGCGGGTTCGGCTGTCCTTTCACGGAGACCGACCAGTGAGCGATGCTGCCACCCATAATGACACCACCCCAGCCGGGCATGACGATGCCGAGCCGGACATCGCGACGCTGCCGCTCGACGCCTGGCACCGGGCGCGCGGGGCGCGGATGGTGGCGTTCGCCGGCTATCACATGCCGATCCAGTATGACGGCATCATGGCCGAGCATCTGTGGACGCGCAGCAGCGCCGGGCTGTTCGATGTCAGCCATATGGGCCAGCTGCTGCTGAGCGGCGACGGCGTCGATCAGGCGCTGGAGGCGCTGCTGCCCGGCGACATGCAGGCGCTGGGCGTCGGCCGGCTGCGCTATTCGCTGCTGCTGAACGAGGATGGCGGCATTCTCGACGATCTGATGGTCACGCGCCGCGCCGACGATTTCTACATGGTCGTCAACGGCGCGACCAAATATGACGATATCGGCCATCTGCGCGAGCATCTGGCCGACGAGATCACGCTCAACCATCTGGACGATCAGGCGCTGCTGGCGCTGCAAGGGCCGAAGGCGGTCGACGCGCTCGCCCGCATCCAGCCGGCGGTCGCGCAGCTTTATTTCATGGAAGCCAGCGCATTCGAACTGGCGGGCGTGCCGGCCTGGATCAGCCGTTCGGGCTATACCGGCGAGGACGGGTTCGAGATTTCGGTCGCCGCCGAACATGTCGCGCGCATCGCCGACCTGCTGTGCGACCAGCCCGAGGTGAAGCCGATCGGCCTTGGCGCGCGCGATTCGCTGCGGCTGGAGGCGGGGCTGCCGCTTTACGGCCATGACCTTGACGAGACGACGACGCCGGTCGCCGCCGATCTCGGCTTTGCCCTGTCCAAACGCCGGCGCGAGCAGGGCGGCTTCATGGGCGCGGGCCGGGTGCTCGGCGAATGGCCGGCGGGCGCGCCGCTGCGCCGCGTCGGGCTGCTGGTCGACGGGCGTCAGCCGGTGCGCGAGGGCGCGACCGTGGTCGACGCGGCGGGCCGGGAGATTGGCCGGGTGACGTCCGGCGGCTTTTCCCCCAGCCTCGAACGGCCGATCGCCATGGCCTATGTCCCGGCCGGGCTGGCCGCGGCCGGAACCCCGATCACGCTCAGCCAGCGCGGCCGCGCCTTTGCCGCCACCGTCGCGCCGATGCCGTTCGTGCCCACCAGATATCATCGCAAGGGAGCCGCCAAATGACCCGCTATTTCACCAAGGACCATGAATGGATCGATGTCGATGGCGAGACCGCCACGGTCGGCATCACCGATTATGCGCAGGGCCAGCTGGGCGATGTCGTGTTCGTCGAAGTGCCGGCGGCCGGCACGCAGGTGAAGGCGGGCGGCGAAGCGGCGGTCGTTGAATCGGTCAAGGCCGCGTCCGACGTCTATTCGCCGGTGTCGGGCGAAGTGACCGAGGGCAATGCCGCGCTCGCCGACCAGCCCGATCTGGTCAACTCCGCGCCCGAGGGCGAAGGCTGGTTCTTCAAGCTGCGGCTCGCCGATCCGGCCGAGCTGAACGGGCTGATGGACGGCGACGCCTATCAGGCCTTCATCGCCTCGCTGTGATCCCGCCGGGGCGGGCCATGCCCGCCCATTGACGGAAAAAGGATGTAAAGACAGTGCGCTATCTTCCACTGACCGACGCCGATCGCACGGCGATGCTGCGCCAGATCGGCGCGCAGTCGATCGATGACCTGTTTGTCGACGTGCCTGTCGAGGCGCGGCTGGCGGACCCGATTGCCGGGCTGCCGCACCATGCCTCGGAACTGGCGGTCGAACGCCAGCTGAAAGCGCTTGCCGCGCGCAACACGGTTGCCGGCGATGTGCCCTTTTTCCTCGGCTGCGGCGCCTATCGCCACCATGTCCCGGCCAGCGTCGATCACATCATCCAGCGCGGCGAGTTCCTGACCGCCTACACGCCCTATCAGCCGGAAATCGCGCAGGGCACGCTGCAGATGCTGTTCGAGTTCCAGACCCAGGTGGCGCGTCTGCTCGGCTGCGACGTCGCCAATGCGTCGATGTATGACGGCTCGACCGCCTGCTGGGAGGCGATCGCCATGGCCGGCCGCGTCACCCGGCGCAAAAAGGCGCTGCTGTCGGCCGGGCTGCACCCGCATTATGTGTCGGTTGCGAAGACGATGGCGCGCTTTACCGGCGATGATCTGCACACCGCGCTGCCGACGCTCGACGCCGCGACCGATCTCGACGCGCTTGCCGCCGCGATCGACGGCGAGACGTCATGCGTGGTCGTGCAATATCCCGACATTCTCGGCCGCATCGGCAATCTCGAGGCGCTGGCGGCGCGCGCGCATGAAGCGGGCGCATTGCTGATCGCGGTGGTGACCGAGCCGGTCGCGCTGGGCCTGATCCGCGCTCCGGGCGACATGGGCGCGGACATCGTCGTCGGCGAGGGCCAGTCGCTGGGCGTCGGGTTGCAGTTTGGCGGGCCTTATGTCGGCCTGTTCGCCTGCAAGGAAAAGTTCGTCCGCCAGATGCCGGGCCGGCTGTGCGGCGAGACGGTGGATGCCGAGGGCAAGCGCGGCTTCGTGCTCACTCTGTCCACCCGCGAACAGCATATCCGCCGCGAAAAGGCGACGTCGAACATCTGCACCAACTCGGGCCTGTGCGCGCTCGCTTTCTCCGTGCATCTGACGCTGCTGGGCGAAAAGGGGCTGCGCGGGCTGGCTCAGGTCAATCATGGCCGCGCCGTTGCCGCTGCCGAGCGGCTGGCGCAGGTGCCGGGCGTGCGGCTGCTCAACGACAGCTTTTTCAACGAGTTCACGCTGGTGCTGCCGGTCGAGGCGCGGGCGCTGGTCCGCCGCTTTGCCGAGGAGCGCAACATTCTGGCCGGCGTGTCGCTCGGCCGGCTCTATCCGGGGGCGGACGCGCTGGCCAACGGGCTGGTCGTTGCCGTCACCGAAACCACCACCGACGAGGATGTCGAGGCGCTGGCCGCCGCGCTTGAGGAGGAACTGGCATGAGCATGAACCGCGAAGGCCGCGTCACCCGCCCCGAGACGCCGGGTGCCGCCGGGGGCGAAGCCGCCACCTGGTCCGGCAACCGGGCGCTGATGCTTGAAGAAGCGCTGATCTTCGAGATCGGCGATGAGGGCACGAGCGGCGTCGACCTGCCCGAAGGCCCCGCCGCCGTCCGCCCGCGGCTGGGCGGGCTGGAGCGCAACCGCCCGATCGGCCTGCCGGGCCTGTCCGAACCCGAAACGGTGCGCCATTACACCCGCCTGTCGCGGCAGAATTACGGGATCGATCTCGGCTTCTTCCCGCTCGGCTCGTGCACGATGAAGCATAATCCGCGCCTCAACGAGAAGATGGCGCGGCTGCCGGGCTTTGCCGACATCCACCCGTTGCAGCCGATCAGCTCGGTGCAGGGCGCGCTCGCGCTCATCGATCTGGTCGCGCATTGGCTCAAGACGCTGACCGGCATGCCCGCCGTGGCGATGAGCCCCAAGGCCGGCGCGCATGGCGAGCTGTGCGGCCTGCTTGCCATCCGCTCGGCGCTTGAGGCGCGCGGCGATGCGCGTTCGGTGGTGCTGGTGCCCGAATCGGCGCATGGCACCAATCCGGCGACCGCGGCCTTTGCCGGCTACCGGGTGGAAAACATTCCGGCGACGCCGGCCGGGCGGGTCGATTTCGACGCGCTCGTCGCGCGGCTGGGGCCGGATGTGGCGGCGGTGATGATCACCAATCCCAACACCTGCGGCCTGTTCGAGCCGGATCTGAAGCGCATTGCCGATGCCGTGCATGCGGTGGGCGGCTTCGTCTATTGCGACGGCGCGAACTTCAACGCCATTGTCGGCCGGGTGCGTCCCGGCGATCTGGGCGTCGATGCGATGCACATCAACCTGCACAAGACCTTCTCGACCCCGCATGGCGGCGGCGGGCCGGGTTCGGGGCCGGTTGTGTTTTCCGAGGCGCTGGCGCCGTTCGCGCCGCTGCCGACCGTCGAGCGCGACGGCGACCGCTATCTGCTGGTCGAGGAGTTCAACCGTGGCGAGGCGCATGACGACAGCTTTGGCCGCATGGTCGCGTTCCACGGCCAGATGGGCATGTTCACCCGCGCGGCGGCCTATATGCTCAGCCACGGGGCCGACGGGCTGCGGCAGGTGAGCGAGGATGCGGTCCTCAACGCCAATTATCTGCTGCGCTGCCTTGAAGACGTGCTCGACGCGCCGTTCGCGGCCAGCGGCCCGTGCATGCACGAGGCGCTGTTCTCAGACGACGGGCTGGCCGATGGCTTCACCACGCTCGACATCGCCAAGGGGCTGATCGACGAGGGCTATCACCCGATGACCATGTATTTCCCGCTGGTCGTGCACGGGGCGATGCTGGTCGAACCGACCGAGACCGAGTCCAAGGCCAATCTCGACGCCTTTGTCGGCGCGCTGCGCCATGTCGTCGCGCGGGCCAAGGCGGGCGATCCGGCGCTGAAGGCTGCGCCCCATTTCGCGCCGCGCCGCCGGCTTGACGAGACGCTTGCCGCGCGCAAGCCGATCCTCACCTGGCGCGATCCCGAACTGGCCCAGGCGGCCGAGTAACGCCCAACTTATGCCGGGTGCGCCGCCCTCGACAGGGGCGGCCCACCCTGCCACAGCAGCGCCCATGTGGCAGGGCCTGTTTCAGCTGACCAACATCGTCGCACTCGCCGGCTGGGCGGTGCTGATCCTCGCGCCGCGGCGGCCGCTGCCGCTCACCGCAGTCATGTATCTGGGCGTCGGGCTGCTGTGCCTTGCCTATCTGACGGCGGCGGCGGCGGTGCTGGCCGGGCTGGTCGATCCGGTGCCGGTCGCCGGGGCGGCGGCGCGGCCTGACCTCACCGATTATTCCCCCGCCGGGCTGCGCGCGCTGTTTGCCAGCGATGGCGGCATCGTCATCGGCTGGACCCATTATCTGGCGCTCGATCTGTTCGCCGGGCTGTGGATCGCGCGCGATGCCGATGCCAAGGGCTTTGCCCGCATCGCTCAGGCCCCGGTGCTGCTGCTGACCTTTCTGGCCGGGCCGGCGGGGCTGCTCGTCTGGCTGGGCGTGCGCGAACCGGCGGCGCGGCGGCGGGCGCGGCGATGAGCGCGGGGCCGCTTCCCGATCCGCCTGCCGGGCAGCTGGCCGGCGATGTCTCCGGCGCGCGCCACTCCCCGGCGACGGCGCGCAACCGCGATGCGATTCTGGCGGTGCTGCGCGGGGTGCTGCCGCCGGCGGGGCTGGTGCTCGAACTGGCAAGCGGCACGGGCGAGCATGTCCGCCATTTCGCCGCCCATCTGCCCGGCCTGATCTTCCAGCCCAGCGACCCCTATCCCGATGCCCGTGCCTCGATCGCCGCATGGTGCGCGGGGCTGGCCAATGTCCGCCCGCCGCTGGCGCTCGACGCCGCCGCGCCTGACTGGGTGGACGATTACGCCGCGCCCGGCGCCGATGCCTGTGTGTGCATCAACATGGTGCATATCAGCCCATGGGCGGCGACCATCGGCCTGTTCAGGGGTGCGGCGCGGCTGTTGCCGGCGGATGCGCCGCTGATCCTTTACGGTCCCTATCTGGAAGGCGGGATCGACACCGCGCCGTCCAACCTTGCCTTTGACCAGTCACTCAAGGCGCGCAATCCCGAATGGGGCCTGCGCCATCTGGACGATATCGACCGGCTGGCCGCCGAAAATGGCTTTGCCCGCACCGAACGGCTTGCGATGCCGGCCAACAACCTGACTTTGATCTATCGCCGGCGGGCGGCCTAGCCGGCCGGGGCCGGCCGGGCCTTGGCTCCCGCCGTCATCTCGCGTCGCCGGCTGCGCGCCCGGCCTCAGGCGAGGAGGGAAAATGAGTTGCCGAAGTTGTGCAGCAAAATCGGCACCAATAGGCTTCCCGTCCGCAGGCGCAGCCACACCGCGATCAGCGATGGTATGGCGGTCAGCGCCATGATGACGGGATCAAAGGCAAAGCCTGAATCGGTATGGCCAAAGGCGTGGGCGAGGCCGAACACCATGCACGACAGCAATGCGCCCCAGCCCCAGTCGACGCCGAGCAGCCGCTTGCGGCCCCGCAATGCCTGATCGAGCGCGAACAACAGGATGCCGCGATAAAATGGCTCTTCCTCAAGGCCGGGCATCGTCAGCTGGAAGGCGAGCTGTTCCGTGCTGGCCCGATTGCCGGGGAAGAGCAGGGCGATGACGATGAAAAAGCCGCAATAGAGCGCGGCAACCGGCACTACCAATTTGAGGCTGCCCGGCAGCTGCGCGAGGGTGAAGCCGACCCGGCGCAACCCGAAGGCGGGCCGGCTGGCGATGGCGATGGTGGCGGCGATGGCCGCGAGCTTGCCCTGCCAGTTCCAGTCCCCGCCCATCACGTCGGGCAGCAGGCCGTAGCAGCGGGTGAGCAGCGCATCGTTGATCGCCACCAGCAGCGCGGCGACGGCCAGCCACCCTGGCGCGAAATTGCGCCGATCGGCCAGCCCCAGCGCCGTTCCCAGTCCGATCAGTATTGCGAGGGTTCCGGCCAGTCCGATCACTCCGTCCACGCGCCTGCCTGTCTCTGTTGGTGCGCGCCGGGGGTAGGGCGTGCCCGCCGGCCCCGCTGCTCAGAAAGCGGATTTTCGCTCCTCAAAACCCGGCTTTTGCAGGCTGCGGCCGGAGCGCGGCGGCCCGGCGCGCCGCTGCGCGATATTCGCTGGGGGCGCAGCCCTCAATGGCCCGGAAGGCGCGGTTGAAGCTGGCGAGCGAGGCGAAGCCGCTGTCGAGTGCGACGGCGATCAGCTTGTCGTCGCGATTCCGTTCGGCGAGCAGACGCCGCGCCTCTGTCACCCGGTGATGGTTCAGAAAGGCGCGGAAATGATCATGGCCCATCTGCTGGTTGATCAGCGTTCTGACGGTGCGCTCCGGGGCGGCCATCAGCGCCACGAACCGGGCAAAGGTCAGCTGGGGGTCGAGATGCACCCGCTCGCTCTCGATCAGCACGGACAGGCGGGCGAGCAGCGCGTCTTGGCGGCGCTGGTCCCAAGTATCGGCGGCGGCGGGCGGCACGGCGCCCCGTTCGGCCACGCCAAAGGTCAGCACATCGGCCCTGACGGTCAGCAGCCGCCCGGCAAGCCACAGGCCGAACCCGAGGATCATGAGGTTTTGCGCCATCGCAAAGCCCAGCGGTCGCCAGTCGAACCCGAACAACGCATCCGCCACAAGATCGATCAGCAGCATCCCGCCCAACAGCACCGCAACCAGGATCCGCGCGTCATGGCGCTGCTGGATCAGGTCGCCCTGACGTTCATCGAGCAGCCGCCAGATCAGATGGCCGACAATCGCCAGGCCCAGCAGCACCAGGGCGCGCGACAGCCCGGCATCGGCCAGCATGGCGCCGAACAGGCCGCGATCGGCCGCCGCAAGCCCCGCCCATGCCAGCCCGGCGATCAGGACACCGCCCTGCAACCGGAAGCGGCTGTCGAAGCAGGACAGGGCGAACCACCACAGGAAAATCACCGTGAACCCGCTTGCCAGATGCGCGAATGCCCCCGCCAGCCCGGCCGGCCGCAGCGCGCCGAGCGGCGTGTTGCCAAGGACAAAGCCCGCCACACACACCGCCAGCGGCGCGAACAGCAGGGCAGGCAACCCAAGCCGGCGGCGATGGCCGAGCAGCAGCCCGGCGAGCAGCAGCAAAATGCTCGCGGTGCCGACGCGAATGGCGATGTCCAGCTGCGCGACGTTCATTGTGTCACGCTAAAGCATTTCGGAGCCGGTTTGCATCACCGGCGGCGGACGTGCGGAACCCATCACACGGCGCAGCTGAAAATCGGGGGCCGGCGCGCGTGGCACCGGCCCCCTGCCAGTGGGCGGCGGTCCCGGTTGGGAACCGCCGCCGGTGCGCCATGGGCGCGTGCCGGTGTGCCGGCGTTATGGCCTGTCCGGACAGTCGCTGATGGAACCGTCCCGGCAACGCATCAGAGCGTGCGGCCGATCAGTTCCTTCATGATTTCGTTGGTGCCGCCATAGATGCGGCTGACGCGCGCGCCGCGCCACGCACGGGCGATCGGATATTCGTTCATATAGCCCGCGCCGCCATGCAGCTGGAGGCACTTGTCCATCACTTCCCATTGCAGTTCGGTGTGGAACAGCTTGGCGGCGGCCCCTTCTTCCGGGGTCAGCTGGCGCTTCAGATGGCGGGCGAGCGCCCAGTCGAGATGCGCCCAGCCGACCTGCAGCTTCGACTTCAGATCAGCCAGGGTAAAGCGGGTGTTCTGGAAATCGAACACCGGCTTGCCGAACGCCTTCCTGTCCTTGACGAAAGCGACGGTGTCGTCGAACGCGCGCTGCGCCGAGGCGTGGCTGGAAATCGCGATCGACAGCCGCTCCTGCGGCAGCTCGCTCATCAGATAGATGAAGCCCTTGCCTTCCTCGCCCAGGCAGTTGGTCATCGGCACGCGCACATCCTCGAAGAACAGCTCCGAGGTGTCGGCCGCGTCCTGGCCGATCTTGTCGAGGTTGCGGCCGCGCTTGAACCCTTCGCGGGTCGCCTCGACCAGAATGATCGACACGCCCTTCCACGCCGGCTGCACCTCGGTGTCGGTCTTGCAGCAGACGAGCACCAGATCGGCGTTCTGGCCGTTGGTGATATAGGTCTTGGACCCGTTGATGACGTAGTGATTGCCGTCCTTCTTCGCGGTCGTGCGGATGCTCTGCAGGTCGGACCCGGTGCCCGGTTCGGTCATCGCGATCGCGGTCACCACCTCGCCCGAGACAAGCTTGGGCAGCCAGTGGCGCTTCTGCTCTTCGGAGCCATAGGAGACGAGATAATTGACGACGATGTCCGACTGGAGGCTGAAGCCGAGCGGGGTGCCGGCATAGGCCACTTCTTCGTCGATGATCGCGTTATAGCCGAAATCAAGGCCCAGCCCGCCATATTCGGTCGGCACGGTCGGGCACAGCATGCCCAGCTCGCCCGCCTTGGGCCAGATGTCCTTGTCGACAATGCCCTGATCGTCCCAGCGCTGGATATGCGGCACCGCTTCCTTGTGCAGGAAGCTGCGCACCGTTTCGCGGAACGCCTCATGGTCGGGGGTATAGACGGTGCGGCCAAGCGTCTCGAGCATGGTCATCCTCTCTCTCTTTTGTCTTCGCCGCACACATGACCGCGAGTTGACGTTTCCGTCAAGGGGAAGTGTCATGGGCTTGCGTGCGTGTGCCTCCGGCCTATCCCGGCGGGCATGACCGATGCCTCGCCCCCGATTCTGCCGCGCCTGATCCTCGATGCCCGTGCCGCGCTTGGGGAGGGGCCGCGCTGGCATGAAGGCGAAAGGCGGCTCTACTGGGTCGATATCGCCCGGGCCGAGCTGCACCGCTTCGATCCCGCGACCGGGGTGGATGCATGCCGCCGGTTCGACGATCCGGTCGGCTGTTTCGCCTTCACCCGCTCGGGCGGACTGCTGCTGGCGATGCGCACCGGCTTTGCGGTCATCGATCACTGGGATGCGCCGCTGCGGCCGTTCGGGCCGGCGGTGCTGGTCGACCGGCCCGGCTATCGCTTCAATGACGGCCGCACCGATCCCGCCGGGCGCTTCTGGGTGGGCAGTGTCGACACGCTCAAGACCAGCCATGACGCCGCGCTCTACCGGCTCGACCCCGATGGCAGCGTGACCTGCATCGAAGCCGGGATGACGACGTGCAACGGCGCCGCCTTCACCGCCGACGGCACGCGCTTTCACCATGCCGACACGCCCAGCCACGCCCTGCGCGCCTATGATGTCGCCGACGGGCGGCTGACCGGCCGGCGGATCATCCGGCAATGGCCGCATGGCCATGGCCGGCCCGACGGCGGCTCGTTCGACGAGGCCGGGCGTTACTGGACGGCGCTGTTCGATGGCGGGCGGGTGGCGTGCCTCGATCCGGACGGCGCGGTCGTCACCGAAGTCGCGCTGCCGGTCAGCCGGCCGACGATGATCGCCTTTGGCGGCGCGGATCGCCGCACCGCCTTTGTCACCAGCGCCAGCGTCGAGGGCGAAGCGGGGTCGGGCGGCATTTTTTCGTTCCGCACCGATGTGCCGGGCGTGGCCGAATGGGCGTTTGCCGGCGGGTGAGGGGTGAGCCGATGCCTGCGGCTGTGCCCTGTCCGCGCACGCGGCGCGATTCGCGCCCGGCCAGCCGGTCGGGCACGCCCCCCGGGCCGGGAAACCCGGTCGCGGGCGGGCCGGTAAGCCAATGATATGAAATCGCTTTTGCAGGAACGTGCCATTTCCGGCGCGGAGACTCGAATCGCCCTTTGAAATTTTATAACAAGCGCGGCAAAGAGCGCCGCGGCCCGTCCGGGCCAGCCAGTGGAGTGAGGATGAGCAACCGCCCCAACCTGCCGCCGCTATCGCTGCACGTTCCCGAGCCGAAATACCGGCCCGGCGACGAGGCCGATTTCAGCGACCTTCATATTCCCGCCGCCGGCAGCGCCGCGCGGCCCGCGACCGATGTCCACCCCTCGGCGATCCACGACCTCGCTTACGGGCTGGTGCGCGTGCTTGACGATGACGGCCAGGCGGTCGGGCCGTGGGACCCCAAGCTCGACCCCGACCGGCTGCGCGCGATGCTGCGCGCGATGGCGCTCACCCGCGCGTTCGACGAGCGCATGTATCGCGCCCAGCGCCAGGGGAAGACCAGCTTCTACATGAAGTGCACGGGTGAAGAGGCGATCGCCGTGGCCGCGGCCTTTGCGCTCGACCGCGACGACATGTGCTTTCCCAGCTATCGCCAGCAGGGGCTGCTGATCGCGCGCGACTGGTCGCTCGTCGACATGATGAATCAGATCTATTCGAACAAGGGCGACCGGCTGCAGGGCAAGCAGCTGCCGATCATGTATTCGACCAAGGAAGGCTCGTTCTTCTCGATCTCCGGCAATCTCGCCACCCAGCTGCCTCAGGCGGTGGGCTGGGCGATGGCGTCCGCGATCAGGGGCGACACGCGAATCGCCGCCACCTGGTGCGGCGAAGGATCGACCGCCGAGGGCGATTTCCATTCGGCCTGCACCTTTGCCGCCGTCTACCGCGCGCCGGTGATCCTGAACGTCGTCAACAATCAATGGGCGATTTCCAGCTTTTCGGGCTTTGCCGGGGCGGAGGCGACGACCTTTGCCGCGCGCGGCGTCGGCTATGGCATCGCCAGCCTGCGGGTCGACGGCAATGACGCGCTTGCCGTCTATGCCGCGACCGAATGGGCGGCGGAGCGTGCGCGCACCAATCAGGGACCGACGCTGATCGAGTTCTTCACCTATCGCGCCGAAGGCCATTCGACCTCGGACGATCCCTCTGCCTACCGGTCGGCGGACGAGGCATCGGCCTGGCCGCTCGGCGATCCGATCGCCCGGCTGAAACGGCACCTGATCGTGTCGGGCCAGTGGGACGAGGACGCCCATGCCGCGATGGATCTGGAACTCGCCAATCTGGTCAAGGCCGCGCAGAAGGAGGCCGAACAGAACGGCATTCTCGGCCACGGCCTGCACCATCCGATGTCGACCATGTTCGAGAATGTGTTCGAAACCATGCCCTGGCACCTTGAAGAACAGCGCCAGCAGATGCTGGCCGAGGCGCGCGCCGCCGGACTGGAGACGCGCTGATGGCCCGCATGAACATGATCCAGGCGATCAACTCGGCGCTTGACGTGCTGATGGAGCGCGATCCCGACATCGTCGTGATGGGCGAGGATGTCGGCTATTTCGGCGGCGTGTTCCGCGCCACCGCCGGGCTGCAGAAGAAATATGGCAAGACGCGCGTGTTCGACACGCCGATCACCGAACTGGGTATCATCGGCGTCGCCGTCGGCATGGGCGCGCACGGCCTGCGCCCGGTGCCCGAGATCCAGTTTGCCGATTACATCTATCCGGCGCTCGACCAGCTGGTGTCGGAAGCCGCGCGGCTGCGTTACCGCTCGGCGGGCGAGTTCACAGCGCCGATCACCGTGCGATCGCCCTTTGGCGGCGGCATTTTCGGCGGCCAGACCCACTCCCAGTCGCCCGAGGGCATCTTCACCCATGTCTCGGGGCTGAAGACCGTCATCCCCTCGACCCCCTATGACGCCAAGGGGCTGCTGATCGCGGCGATCGAAGACAATGACCCGGTGATCTTCTTCGAACCCAAGCGCATCTATAACGGCCCGTTCGACGGCCATTATGACCGGCCGGCGCGCAATTGGTCCGCGCATCCGGGGGGCGAGGTGCCCGAGGGCTATTACCGGATCGACCTTGGCAAGGCGCAGATCGTGCGGCCGGGCGAGGCGGTGACCGTGCTTGCCTATGGCACGATGGTCCATGTCTGCCAGGGCGTGATCGAGGAAATGGGGCTGGATGCCGAGCTGGTCGATCTGCGCACGCTGCTGCCGCTCGACATCGACACGATCGAGGCGTCGGTCAAAAAGACTGGCCGCTGCCTGATCGTGCATGAGGCGACGCGCACTTCCGGCTTCGGGGCCGAGCTGTCGGCGCTGGTGCAGGAACGCTGCTTCTATCACCTGGAAGCGCCGATCGAGCGCGTCACCGGCTATGACACGCCTTATCCCCACAGCCTTGAATGGGCCTATTTCCCCGGCCCGGTGCGCCTGCGCGAGGCGCTGACGAAGATCATGAAGGACTGACCAGCCATGGCTCTCTACACCTTCCGCCTTCCCGATATCGGCGAAGGCATTGCCGAGGCCGAAATCGTCGCCTGGCACGTGAAAGTGGGCGACCGGGTCGAGGAGGACGGCAAGCTTGCCGATCTGATGACCGACAAGGCGACCGTCGAGATGGAATCGCCGGTCGCCGGCATCGTCCGCGAGATTGCCGGGGCCGAAGGCGATGTGATCGCCATCGGCTCGGCGCTCGCGGTGATCGAGGTCGAGGGCGATGTCGCCGAAGACGCGGCCCCCGCTGCTGCGCCGGCTCCGGCACCTGCGCCGGTCGCGGCGCCTGTCGCGGCACCAGCGCCCGCTCCGGCGCCCGCACCCGCTCCGGCTCCGGCACCCGCGCCCGCTCCGGCTGCTGAACCGGCACCGGCCCCGGCTCCCGCGCCGGTCCCGGCCGCCGCGCATGGGCCGATCCTCGCCTCGCCGGCGGTGCGCGCGCGCGCGGCCGATCTCGGCATCGATCTCGCCATGGTCCGTCCGGCGCAGGACGGGCGCATCCGCCATGCCGATCTCGACGCTTATCTCGGCTATCATGCCGGGCAGGGCTATGGCCGGCCGGGCGCGGCGCGCGCCGACGAACAGGTGCGCGTGATCGGCATGCGCCGCCGCATCGCCGAGAATATGGCGGCGTCGAAGCGCCACATCCCGCATTTCACCTATGTCGACGAAATCGACGTCACCGCGCTTGAGGATCTGCGCGCCGACCTCAACGCCAATCGCGGCGACCGGCCGAAGCTGACGATGCTGCCGCTGCTGATCGTCGCGATCTGCCGCACTCTGCCCGATTTCCCGATGCTCAACGCCCGTTATGACGATGAGGCGGGGATCGTCACCCGCTCCGGTGCCGTGCATCTGGGCATGGCGACGCAGACCGATGCCGGGCTGATGGTGCCGGTGATCCGCGACGCGCAGGACAGGAATGTCTGGCAGCTGGCGCGCGAGATCGCCCGGCTGGCCGATGCCGCGCGCACCGGCAAGGCGACCTCGGCCGAACTGTCGGGATCGACCATCACCATCACCTCGCTCGGCCCGCTGGGCGGGATCGCCACCACGCCGGTCATCAACCGGCCCGAAGTCGCGATCATCGGCCCGAACAAGATCGTCGAGCGGCCGGTGTTCCGCCCCAATGGCCGGGGCGGGGAAGACATTGTCCGCGCCAAGCTGATGAACCTGTCGATCAGCTGCGACCACCGCGTCGTCGATGGCTGGGACGCGGCCAGCTATGTCCAGGCGCTCAAGAAGCTGATCGAGACGCCGGTGCTGCTGTTCGCCGATTAAAGCATTTTCGAGCCGGGTGGGATCGCCCGGCTTTGAAAATGCGCGGCCTGCCAGTCTTCCTGTCCGCCGCCCGGCACCCCCAACGGGGCGGGCGGCGGGCGGGGTGCTTGCAGAGCTGGGCGCGTGAACATATAAAGAACATCGATGGCTCAGCTCGATGTTCGCCAAAAGCTCGAAATCCTCGCCGATGCGGCCAAATATGATGCGTCCTGCGCGTCATCGGGCAGCGCCAGGCGCAACAGCCTGAAGGCCGGGCCGCGCGGCACCAGGGGGCTGGGTTCGACCGAGGGGATGGGCATCTGCCATGCCTATGCGCCCGACGGACGCTGCATCTCGCTGCTCAAGATCCTGCTGACCAACAGCTGCATCTTCGACTGCCATTATTGCATCAACCGCAAAAGCTCGAACGTGCGGCGCGCGCGCTTCACCGCGCGCGAGGTGGTCGATCTCACCATCTCCTTCTATAAGCGCAATTATATCGAGGGGCTGTTCCTGTCCTCGGGCATCATCGCGTCGAGCGACTATACGATGGAACAGCTGGTCGAGGTCGCGCGCAGCCTGCGCGAGGACCATGATTTTCGCGGCTATATCCATCTGAAGACCATCCCCGACGCCGATCCCGAATTGGTCCGGCAGGCGGGGCTTTATGCCGACCGGCTGTCGATCAATGTCGAACTGCCGACCGAAGGCGGGCTGAAGCGGCTCGCGCCCGAAAAATCCGCCACCCGGATCGAAGGCGCGATGGCCGATGTCGCCGGCCATATCGCCGAGGCCCGCGACGCGCGCCGCTTCCGCCATGCGCCGCGCATGGCCCCGGGCGGCCAGTCGACCCAGATGATCATCGGCGCCGACAGCGCGACCGACGGCGATGTCATCCGCCGCGCCTCGGGCCTGTATCGCCGCCACGGGCTGCGCCGCGTCTATTATTCGGCGTTCAGCCCGATTCCCCATGCCAGCGCGGTGCTGCCGCTGCGCCGCCCGCCGCTGATGCGCGAGCACCGGCTCTACCAGTCCGACTGGCTGATGCGCTTTTACGGCTTTGCGCCCGACGAGATGGTCGACGCCGCCGACGCCGCCGGGATGCTGCCGCTCGACATCGATCCCAAGCTGGCCTGGGCGCTCAAGCACCGCGCCAGCTTTCCGGTCGATGTCAACCGCGCCCCGCGCGAGCTGCTGCTGCGCGTGCCGGGGCTGGGGTTGAAGGCGGTGGGGGCCATTCTCTCCGCGCGGCGCTGGCGGCGGCTGCGGCTCGACGACATTGCCCGACTGACCGTGTCGGTGGCGCGGGTGCGGCCCTTTCTGGTGACCGATGACTGGCGGCCGACAGCGCTCACTGACCGCACCGATCTGCGTCAGTTAA
Organism: Sphingomonas sp. URJC2; assembly: GCF_059803575.1. Taxonomy (NCBI): domain Bacteria; kingdom Pseudomonadati; phylum Pseudomonadota; class Alphaproteobacteria; order Sphingomonadales; family Sphingomonadaceae; genus Sphingomonas; species Sphingomonas sp. URJC2. The sequence continues at coordinate 109,027 of NZ_JAPFGX010000004.1, read as the reverse complement.
TCACCAGCAAAAACAGTCAGTTGGAACTTTTTTAAGCTGGAGCGGCTTCCGATCCGATTGCACCGGATCGGAAGCCGCTCCAGCCCTTTGATTTGCGGCATTTTCCGGGTCGCCGGGTGGTTCAACCCGGCTTGAAAATGCCTTAGGGATATTCCCTAGGGTTTGACGCCCGTCAAAGAGGCGTCGCGGCCGCATCGCCATGTCCGCTTTCGTTCAAGACGAAGGGGCAAGACGATGATCCGCACTTTGACGTTCGCACTGCTCGCCGCCGCGGCCGCCCAGCCGGCCATGGCCGAGGCCGGGGATTTCCAGGTCCGGCTGCGCGGCATTCTGGTCGCGCCCAACGAGAAATCGGGCGATGTCCTGCCGGCGTTTCCGGGCGAGAAAGTGAGCGTCGACAACAGCTTCATGCCCGAAATCGATTTTACCTATTTCGTGTCCGACCATGTCTCGCTCGAACTGATCGCGGCGACGACCAAGCACACCGCATCGGGCCGCACCGGCACCACCGGGTCGATCGGCGCGCTCGCCTCGACCTGGGTGCTGCCGCCGACGCTGACCGTGCAATATCGCCCGATCGCCAAGGGCAAGGTGCGCCCCTATGTCGGCGCGGGCGTCAACTACACGCTGTTCTATTCCGAAGATGCGAGCGCGGGGCTCGAACGCGCGGTCGGCGCGACGCGGGTGAACCTGAAATCCAGCCTTGGCTGGGCGGCGCAGGCCGGGGTCGATATCGACCTCAACGACAAGATCTTCCTCAATCTCGACGTCAAATATATCGACATCGACACCACCGCGCGGCTGGCGACGACCGCCATCGGCACGCAGCGGGTGCGGCTGAACCTTGATCCGTTCGTGTTCGGCGCGGGGCTGGGCTTCCGCTTCTGAACGGCCGCATGCCGGCATGACCGGGCCACCCGGCCGCAACGCAGGCCGGGTGGCTTTTGCCGGCCGCGCGCAATGCCTATCTCCGCCCCCGACGCCCGCCGCACCGGCGGGAAGTGGGCCGGGAGGTTAGGCGGGCACGATGCGGCACATCAGGCTGGCACGCGCGGATGATGCGGACGGGTGGCGCGATGCCGCGCGGGCGCTGATCGCCGCATCGGTGCCGCCGGAGAGCGTCAGCTGGTCGGTGGGGGACGAGGGCGGCGACCTGTTCGCGGCGCTTGCCCCGGCGGCCGAGGCTGTGCCCGCCGATCCCCAGCCCGCCGATTCCCAGCCCGGCTTTACCGTGCCGCGCGCATTTCTGGAGCTGATGCGGCTCGCCATCGCGCACCGTGATCCTGCGCGGTTTGCGCTGCTTTACACCCTGCTCTGGCGGCTGCGCACCACCCCCCGGCTGATCGAGGACCGCGCCGATCCGCTGGTGCGGCGGCTGGACGAGATGGTCCGTGCCGTCCGGCGCGACATGCACAAGATGCGCGCCTTTGTCCGCTTCCGCGAGGTGGCGGACGGGGAGGGGAGCCGCTTTGTCGCCTGGTTCGAGCCGGATCACCATATCGTCCGGCTGAATGCCGGGTTTTTCGTGCGCCGGTTCGCGGCGATGCGCTGGTCGATTCTGACGCCCGAATGCGCGATCCACTGGGATGGCGACACGCTGACCGAGGGGCCGGGGGCCAGCCCCGCCGATGCGCCCGGCGGCGATCCGGTCGAGGCGATGTGGCACGGCTATTATGCCGCGATCTTCAACCCCGCGCGGGTCAAGATCGGCGCGATGCTCAAGGAAATGCCGCGCAAATACTGGAAAAACCTGCCCGAAACCGCGCTGATCCCGCAGCTGATCGCCGGCGCGCAGGCCCGCGAGGCGCAGATGATCGCAGCGGCCGGCCCGGCGGCCGCGCCCGACCGGGGCAAACCCGCTGACCGGAACCGGGCCTGGGCGCTGCTCAAGGCCGAAGCGGCGGGCTGCACGCGCTGCCCGCTTCATGCCGGGGCCGGCGGCACGGTGTTCGGCGAAGGGCCGGTCGATGCGCGGCTGATGCTGGTCGGCGAACAGCCGGGCGACCGCGAGGACATGGCCGGCCGGCCCTTTGTCGGCCCCGCCGGCCAGCTGCTCGACCGTGCGCTTGGCGATGCCGGGATCGACCGGGGGCGGCTCTACCTCACCAATGCGGTCAAGCATTTCAAGCATGTGCGGCGGGGGCCGCGCCGCATCCATGACACGCCCGGTGCCTCGGAAATCACCGCCTGCGCGTGGTGGATCGAACAGGAAAGGCTGCTGATCCGCCCGCCTGTGCTGCTCGCGCTCGGCGCGACGGCGGCGCGGGCGCTGCTCGGCCCCGGCGGCACCATCGCCGCCCTTCGCGGGCGCGCGCACCCGCTGGCGGACGGGGCCGAGGCGTGGGTGACCGTGCATCCCAGCTATTTGCTGCGCCTGCCCGATGCGGAGAAGGCGCAGGTCGAATATCGCCGCTTCGTCGACGATCTCGCCCAAGGCTGGGCGCGGGCCGAGGCTCTTGCCGGGGGCGGGGGCGGCGCGCTACAGGCGCGGCCATGACCGATACCCCTCCTGATCGCCTGTCCTCCGACCCGCGCAGCCCCTTTTACGCGCCCGATCTGCTCGCGCGCGGCATCGGCATCCGCTTCAAGGGTGTCGAGCGCACCGATGTCGAGGAATATTGCGTCTCCGAAGGCTGGGTGCGCGTCGGGCTGGGCAAGAAGATGGACCGGCATGGCCGGCCGCTGACCATCAAGCTGACCGGCCCGGTCGAGCCGTGGTTCCAGTCCCCCGCCGAAGGCGCGGACACGCCCGCCGATAACGGCTGAGATCCGCAGGGCTGAGGTCCGCGTCGTCTGGGCGCGCGGCGTTTTGTTGTGCGCCTCTCGGCGCGGTCGCGGCACCGGCCCTCACCCCCACCCGGCCTTCCCCCACGGCAGGTTACGCCATGGGAGGCCGGCTGGGGGAGCAGGCCGGTGCCGATCTTCCCAAGCCCAAATACCCGGCCTTCCGCCGCCGCGCGCCATGCGCTAAGCCGCGGCCATGGCTACGGGTCTTGTTGCACTTCTCGACGATATCGCCGGCATCACCAAGCTGGCGGCGGCATCCCTTGACGATGTGAGTGCGGCGGCCGGCAAGGCCGGGGCCAAGGCGGCGGGCGTCGTCGTCGACGATACGGCGGTCACGCCGCGCTATGTGACCGGCTTCACCCCCGACCGCGAACTGCCGATCATCGCCAAAATCGCGCGCGGGTCGCTGTTCAACAAGCTGGTTATCCTGCTGCCCGCGGCGATGGCGCTGAGCGCGCTTGCCCCGTTTGCGATCACCCCGCTGCTGATGCTGGGCGGCGCGTTTCTCTGCTTCGAAGGCGCAGAAAAGCTGATCGAGGTCATCCGCCCGCATGGCGCGGGCGAGGAGGAACTGCACCTCGCGCTCGAAAGCGCCGAGCTTGAGCGGCAGAAGGTCGCCGGCGCGGTGCGCACCGATTTCATCCTGTCGGCCGAGATCATGGCCATCGCCCTTGCCGAAGTGGCCGAGCAGAGCCTGGTGATGCAGGCCGTCACCCTGGCGCTGGTCGCGGTGGCGATCACGGTTGCCGTTTATGGCGCGGTCGGCCTGATCGTGAAGATGGACGATATCGGCCTGCATCTGGCGCGCCGGTCATCGGCGCTGGTGCGCGGCATCGGGCGCGGGCTGGTGCGCGGGATGCCGATCCTGATGCAGGCGCTGTCGGGCATCGGCATCGCCGCGATGATCTGGGTCGGCGGCGGCATCGTTGTCCACGGCCTGCACGAACTGCATCTGGTCGAGGCGATCCCGCATCTGGTCGATCAGGCGGGCGAACTGGGCGCGGGGCTGCTCGGCTTTGCGCCGGGCTTTGGCCGCTGGCTAGGCGGGGCCGTCGCCTCGGGCGTGTTCGGCGTCGCGCTGGGCGCGCTGATCGCCGGCGCGATCCATCTTCTGCCGCGTCGCAAGGGCAAGGACGCGCAGCCGGCCTAGAGCATTTTCAAGCCGGGTTGACCCACCCGGCGGCTCGGAAAATGCGGTAAATCAGAGGTCCAGACCAGCCGCCCGCCGCATTGCGACGGGCGGCTTGCTTGGTCTCCGCTTTCCGTCAGCCCTCGCCATCGCCGATCGGCATGCCGGGAGGCACGGCGGGGACCGCGGTTTCGCGGGCAATCGCCGCTGCCCGTGCCTCGCGGTCGCGCAGCAGCCGCGCCATCGCCAGCGCCCAGGCGCGGTCGTCGCGGTCGGCGATGCGGGCGCTTGCCTGCGCCGCCGCCCAGTCATCGAGCGCCTGATCGATCCGCAGCGCGGCCTCGCTGCCCGTCCCGGCATCCTGCGCGGCGCGGGCCAGCGCCATCAGGATGCGCGTGCCGACCGTGCGGCGCACGGCCGCCAGACGTGGCGCTGCGGGCGGACGCACGGCCAGCCCGATCAGCCGTTCGGCCAGCTCGCCAATGCCGGGAATGCTCGCATCGCGGCGATGCTGGTCGGCCAGCCGCGCCAGCCGGTCCGGGGCGAGCAATGCGCCAAGCGTCACCTGTGCTGCGACATCGGCGGCGACCAGCGGGTCGAACACCGTGCCGCCGGGCGTGCGCATCACCTCGATCTCGAACTGGCGGTCGCCATCGCCCGACCAGCCGGCCGACAGCGCCGGGATCAGCGCCTCGGGCACGTCGAGCGCCGCCGGGTCGAGCGTGGCGAGCAGCGCGGTGAGCGCCTTGTGCTGCGCCGCCCCGGCAACCGCGCGGCCCTGGCCGGCGGCGTCCGCGCCGACCGCATAGCTGCTCTCGACCCCGCCCAGCAGCTTGGCCGCCGCCTCGACCTGATAGCGGTGCAGCAGCCAGACGGGCACGAATTTGCGGCGCAGATTGGCGGCCGGCTCATCGGGCGCGAGCGCCGCCGGGCCGAAGCGCGCGACGCCGGCGGCGCGCACCGTCATCATCCGCTCAAGCTCGGCGACCGGATCGCTGCCATCGTCCCACAGGCTGCCCCAGGGCTGGGCCGCCCCGGCCGCGCGCGCATTTTCATCGGCGACGAAGCGCAGCCCGCGTGCCGTGGCGGCAGCGACCTTCTGCCGCGCGGCGGCCTCTGCGTCTCCCGACGGCGGATCGCCATACAGCCAGTCGATCGCATGCATGTCCCATGCGCCAAGGCCGGTGCCATAGGCATCCGACAGGTCGGGGGCGCCGTCCTTGAGCGTGATGCGCGGGGCCGGATAATCCATCACCGACGCCCGGTTCTGGGTGCTGCCGGCAAAATTGTGCAGCAGGCCGAGCGCATGGCCGACCTCGTGCGCGGCCAGCTGGCGGATGCGCGCCAGCGCGACCTGCGCCGGATCATTGGGCCCGCCGCGCCCGGTCGCCGCCGCGCCGACCAGCGCTTCATAGATCAGGATATCCTGCCGCACGCGCAGCGAGCCGAGCAGCACAGAGCCTTTCAGGATCTCGCCCGTCACCGGATCGGTGACCGCAAAGCCATAGGACCAGCCGCGCGTCGCCCGGTTGACCCAGTTGACGACGTTGTAACGGATGTCGAGCGGATCGACCCCCTCGGGCAGGATCTCGACCCGATAGGCATCGATCAGCCCGGCGGCCTCGAACGCGGCTTTCCACCATGACGCGCCTTCGCGCAGCGCGGTGCGGATCGGCTCCGGCGCGGCGCGGTCGATATAGAAGATGATCGGCTTTTTCACGCGCGAGCGCGGCGCATCCGGATCGACCCGCTCCAGCCGGAAGCGGTTGGCGAGGTTGCGGACGATCTGCCCGCCCAAAGGTGCGGCATAATCGAGATACTGGCTGGAAAAGCTGCCGCCGCGCGGATCGAAGCTGCGCGGGCGATAGCCGGGCTCGGGCAGCGCGATCAGGCTGTGGCGCACGGCAAGGCTGATCTGGCGCGGATCGGGCGCGATGTTGCGAACCTCGGCCCCCGGCGTGTCGGACACGAAGGTCTGCCGCGCCTCGAGTTCGATATTGCGCGGAAAGACGCGCACCGCGCCCGGATCGGCGGCGCTGAGTTCGGGGGCGAGCTTCCACCCTTTCTCGCCGGCCGCGCGCAGCTGATCGGCGATGCCCTTGCTGTCGCGCACGAGGAAGGGGGCGATGTCGACCAGCGTTTCGCCATTGCTGCCGGCCACCGCATCGCCCAGCCACAGCGTCGAGGTGGCGAAGGCATCGCGCGCCGCCGCCTGTTCGGCCGCCGGCGCACCTTCGGCACGGAAGCGGGGATTTTCCAGCTCGAACGCGATTTTGCGGCCGATGCGCCGGATGACGAGCAACTGCGCCGGGCCGGGCTGGGCGCGGTCAAGGCCCACCGGTGCCGACCCCAGCCCGGTGCGCAGTGCGGTGACATAAAGCAGCCGCGCCATCACCCCGTCTGCGCCCGGTGCGGGCAGCGCGAGCAGGATGCGCCCGCCCGCCCGGTCGACATGGACGGGGAGCAGCCCGTCCATCCGCTCGGTGCCCTGCAGCACCGCCGGCGCAGCAGGCGCGGCCCCGGCCGGCACGGCGGCGAGCAGCAGCGGCAGGGCGGTCAGCGCGGCACGCGCCGTCTTGCGGATCATCTGGTCAGTCCCCCCGATCTGGTTTGGGGGCGAGGCTAAAGGCCTGACCGGCGCGTGGAAAGGCGCAATCGGGGACCGGCGGGTTATCATTTTCCGTTGTCGGCGGACGATTGCCGATCCGCTGGTGTGTGACCTCGACGGGTTGACCGTGCGCCCATTACGACTTATAAGCCTTACAAGAATTAAGGAGGCTTTGATGGCAGCGATAGTTCAACTCAAGCGCTTGGCAAATGCGCTCGTCTCTGTGTCGACGCGGTTCGAGCACGCTTGGCTTGACGATGCAGAAGGGCTGGTCGTGGGAGTTTTTCCAACTCCAGAAATGCGGTTCGATTTTGCGATCGAGGCGCTTGTGCCCGTGCGGCCGGGCTCCGTGCCTGAAAAGCGCATCATCTCGCTGCTCGGCCAGGCGAAGCGAGTTGTAAGAAAGTATGAAATCGAAACTGGAGAGGCGATTTATACGGTTGGAAGTGCTACCCAAATGCTTATCGAGGGATTGAATATCATCGAGGAGAAATTCCCTGGTACCCTCGAAAAACTATCGGACGATAAGAAGCGGACCAAGCGGCCTGTCGCGCGCAATCGCGAAGATCTTTATGATGTTCCGCATCCGCATAATCACTCGGCCGAGCTGAAATCCGGGTACTTCGTCGCGACCAATAACAAGGATCACGAGGCCCGCGGATTCTTGCGCTCGGCCGCGGAAATCGCGGGCCTGGAGTGGGACAAGACCTTCATCGTCAGGCAGGTGAGCTGACGGCTCGCAGACGCCGGTGCAGCCCTGTGTGCACCGCGCCGCTCATTAAAGGCGTCAGCAGTTCCTTGGGTAATGGTGCGGTCGAGAAGACTCGAACTTCCACGGCCTTTCGGCCACAACGACCTCAACGTTGCGCGTCTACCAGTTCCGCCACGACCGCACACTTTACGTCAGCCGGGATGCCCCGGGTTACGTCCGCCGGGGAGGTCCCGGCGCTGGTAGGTGGCGGCCTCTAGCAGAGGGTTTTGCGCCGCGCAACACGCATATGGCGGCAAAATGCGGGGCGAGCGTTCGGGGCGGTTCAGCCCCGGCTGCCGGCAAAGCTGAGCTTCAGCTCGCGCACGCCGGCCGGCACATCATATTCGGCGGCGTCGAAGCGGATCACCGCCCCGGGCGCGAGCGTGCGGGCGGGCGGGGTGATGACCCAGCGATAGACGATCCGGCCCTGACCGTCCTGTAGCTCGGCCTTGATGTCGGGCACGGTCTGGGGCGCACGGGTCGGGTTGGTGATCCGCCCGGACAGAGCGAACAATTCATTGCCGCTGGCCAGCGTCCGCCGTTCCGGCCGGCCTTCCAGATCGATCAGCAGCGCGACCTCCCCGTCGCCCGCGCCCAGCCCCAGGCGCTGGCGCACCATGTCGAGCCCCAGATACTGGATCGCGGCAACGCCGAGCAGCAGGATCAGCCCGGCGGCAATCGCCGCGATCGTCCAGCGCCGGGCCGGGTTGCGGCGCGGGCGGGCAAGGACGGTGTCGTCGATCGGGCCATAATCCGGCTCGATCACCGGCCCCGGCGGCTGATCGGCCACGGCATCGTCAATGAAGCGCGGCGGCGCGGCCTGATCCGCCACTTCGGGTGCGACCGGGGCATCGGCGATGTCGGCGGGCGGTGCGGCCGGGGGCAGGGCATCGGCGGGTGCCGCCTCGTCCAACTCCGGCGGATCCTGGAACCAGCTGTGCCGGCAAGCGGCGCAGCGGACCGACCGGCCGGCCGGGCCGATCGCGCTTTCTGGCACGACATAGCGCGTCCGGCAGTTCGGGCATTGCAGGATCATCTTGGTTAACGGCCCCTTTCAGCCTTCCTTCTAGACCTGCTCTTCCGGCGCAGGCAAGCACGGCGCTTTACGCGCGCCGCCGGGCCATGCGATGGGGGCCGGATCGAACGGGCCGGCGGCGATGCCGGCCGGGGATTGCGACGGGGGAGCGCGCGGTGGCGAGCATCGTGCAGTTTGAAAATGTCGGCCTGCGCTATGGCACGGGCGCCGAAACCCTGTCGGACCTGAGCTTCAGCCTTGCCCCGGGCGCATTTTATTTCCTGACCGGGCCGTCGGGGGCGGGCAAGACCACGCTGTTGCGGCTGCTTTATCTGGCGCAGCGGCCGAGCCGGGGGCTGATCCGGCTGTTCGGCGAGGATATCGTGACGCTGCCGCGCGACGGGCTGCCGCCGCTGCGCCGCCGCATCGGCGTGGTGTTTCAGGATTTCCGGCTGGTCCCGCATCTGTCGGCGTTCGACAATATCGCGCTGCCGCTGCGCGTCGCCGGCGCGGCGGAGCGCGACATCATCGCCCCGGTCAGCGAAATGCTCGACTGGGTCGGGCTGGCCGACCGCGCCCGCGCCCGGCCCGCGACCCTGTCGGGGGGCGAGCAGCAGCGCGTGGCCATTGCCCGCGCGGTCATCGCCCGCCCGGACATGCTGGTCGCCGACGAACCGACCGGCAATGTCGATGCCGACATGGCCAACCGGCTGATGCATCTGTTCGAGGCGCTGAACCGGCTGGGCACGACGGTCGTGGTGGCAACGCATGACGTGCAATTGCTGTCGCGCGTGCCCGCCGCGCAGATCATGCGGCTCGAACGCGGGACGCTCAACGACCCGACCGGCGCACTGCGCTTTCCGCCGCGGGCCAGCGCATGATCGACCGGCTGAGCGCACGCATCGCCTCGCCCGACCGGCTGCTGCTGCCCGAGGGGCGGGCATCGGGGCCGATGCCCTGGGTGATCGCGATCATGGCGTTTCTGACCGTGCTGGCGGTCGCCGCCGGCATCGCGCTTGCCGCGGCCTCGGCGCGGCTGGCCGAACAGATGTCGGGGCGCGCGACCGTGCAGGTTGTCGAGGCCGATGGCAGCGCCCGCGCCGATCAGTCGGCCCGCGCGCTGGCGCTGCTGCGTCAGCGGCCCGAGGTGTTGCGCGCCGCCCCGGTGGGTGCTGAGGAGATGACCGCGCTGCTCGAACCCTGGCTGGGCAAGGCCGGGCTGGCCGCCGACCTGCCGGTGCCGGCGCTGATCGATATCGATCTGCGCCCGGGGGCGACCGACATCGCCGCGCTCGAACGCGCGGTCCGGGCGGTCGCCCCGGCGGCGCGGATCGACGGCCATGCCCGCTGGCTGGGGCCGGTGCTGCGGCTGACCGGCGCACTGGGCGGGCTGGTGGCGCTGGTCGTGATGCTGACCGGGATCGCGACCGCCGCCTGTGTCGTGCTGGCGGCGCGGGCGGCGCTCAACACCCACCGCGCGACCATCGATGTGCTGCATCTGCTGGGCGCGACCGATGCCCAGATCGCGCGCCTGTTCCAGCGCCGCATCGCGCTCGATGCGCTGTTCGGCGGCGGGCTGGGCCTTGGCTCGGGCCTTGTCGTGCTGGTGCTGATCGGCGGGCGGATCGGTGCGCTCGGCTCCGATCTGGTCGGCGGGGCGGGGATGCCCGGCTGGGGCTGGCTGGCGCTGCTTGCGGTGCCGCTGGCGGCGGCGCTGGTCGCCACGGTGGCCGCGCGGCTGACGGTGATGCGCGCGCTGGCGCGGATTTTGTGACACGATCGGCCGCGCCATGATCCGACGACTGCTCGCGACCCTGATGATCGTCTGGCTGACCGGCTTTGTCTGGTTCGTTGTCATGCTGCCGCGCCCGGCCGATGACAGCCGCACCGATGCGGTGATCGTGCTGACCGGCGGGGCCGGACGGATCGAACGCGGGCTGGCGGTGCTGACCGCCGGGCAGGCGCGGCGGATGCTGATTTCGGGCGTCGACCCGCTGGTCCGTCCGCGCGAACTGGCCGGGCGCTACGGCGTGCCGGCGCGGCTGTTCGCCTGCTGCATCGATCTGGGCGATGCGGTCGACACCCGCTCGAACGGGGAGGAGGCGGCCGACTGGATCCGCGCCCGGCGCTATCGCTCGGTGCGGCTGGTGACGACCGACTGGCACATGCGCCGCGCGGGGTTCGAACTGGAACGCCAGCTGCCCCCGGGCACGACGGTGCTGCGCGATGCGGTGCGCAGCGACCCCGATCTGGGGATGCTGTTGACCGAATATCACAAATATCTGCTGCGGCGCGGGGCCGCGCTGTTCGGGATCTGAACCATGGCCGTGCTGCGCACGATCCTTTTCATGCTCATTTTCTATCCGGCGAGCGCGTTCATCGTGCTGATGTCGCCCATTGCCTCGGCGCTGGGGCGGCCGGCGCAGATCCGCTGGACCTATGTGTGGATCCATATCCACAACTGGGCGACGCGCGTGGTGCTCGGCATCCGCTACCGGGTGGAAGGGCAGGTGCCGCCCGGCCCGGTGCTGGTCGCGATGAAGCATGAAGCGATGTACGAAACGCTCCAGGCCTTTCTGTTTCTCGACCGGCCCTGCCCGGTGTTCAAGCGCGAGCTGACGCGCATTCCGCTCTGGGGCCGAGTGACGCGCGTCTATGGCTCGGTGGTGGTCGACCGCGATGGCGGCGCCCGCGCGCTGCGGACGCTGCTGGCCGAGGCGCGCACGCTGATCGCCGAGGGGCGGCCGATCCTGATTTTCCCCGAAGGCACGCGCGTGCCGCATGGCAGCCGCCCGCCGGTCAAGCCCGGGATTTCGGGGCTTTACCGGATGCTCGGCCTGCCGGTCGTGCCGGTTGCGGTCGATAGCGGGCGGCTGTGGCCGCGCGGCCGCTTTGCCCGCCATGCCGGCCTCGTCACGTTCCGCGTCGGCGAGATGATCCCGCCCGGCCTGCCGCGCGAGGAGATGGAAGCGCGGCTGGTGGCGGCGATCAACGCGCTCAATCCGTCGCCCGGGGCGGGGGCGGGGGTGAGCGCGGGCTGATAGCGGCCCCCGGATCCGGTTCGGCGGCGCGCGCGATCGCCGCTTCGGCAAGTGCGGGGCGGCCGAGCGAATCGAGCAGCATCGCCCCTTCGATCACCGCCAGCAGGTGATGCGCGGCCGGCGTGCGTGCGCCCGCCGGCAGGTCGAGCCGGTCATCGATCCAGCCGGCAAACAGATCGGCGATTGCGCCGGCGATCCGCCGCTGCGGCTCGGTGCCGCGCGCGGCGCCCGCCGCCAGATCGAGCCACAAATGCATGAACGGCCTCAGCGCCGGGTCGGCCATCCCCGCCCACACCGCGCGCAGCAGCGCCGCCCAGCCGAGCCGCGTGCCCGGCGGCAGCGCGGCGGCAAGGATCGCGGTCAGCCGCCGCGCGATGCGGTCGAGCGTCAGCGCCAGCAGCTCGTCCTTGTCGGTGAAATAATAGAGCAGCATCCGGTCGCTCGTCCCCGCCGCGCGGGCAAGCGGCCTCAGGCTCGCCCCGGCCATGCCATAAGCGAGCAGATGATCGGCCATCGCCTCGATGGCGGCCTCGCGCCGCGCGTCCTTCACGTCCATCGCATCTTGTCCACCGCGCCGGCCATAGCGCAGAATTGCTGTAGCGGTCGCTACATATTCTGCTATGTAGCAGTCGCTACATATTGGCGCAGGGAGATTGTCCGATGACCGGGTTCTGGAAGAAATGGCTGGCGGTCTGGTGTGCGGCGGTGGTGATGTTCGGCGTCGTGCTCGCCTCGGGCGCGCATCCGGCGACCGATGCGCCCGTCGATCTGCTCTATGAGCTGCTCAATCCCGCCCAGCCGGCCGCGTTCACCCCGGCGCTGCGCTTTGCAACCGGGCTGATGGGCGCGCTCACCATCGGCTGGGGGCTGACCATGGCGGCGACCATCGGTGCGGCGCTGCGCGCCGGGCCGGACGGGGCGGGCACATGGCGGCGGCTGACCGGCGCGATCCTGATCTGGTTCGTCGTCGATTCGGGGCTGTCGATCCTGACCGGCTTTGGTCTCAACGCCGTGTCGAACGCGGTGTTGACGGCCGGCTATCTGCTGCCGGTCTGGCGGTCAGGGGTGCTGGCGGGGCGTTGATCGCCGTTGTCTTGGAAGAACGCGTTTTCAGGGCGGCTTCCGCCACACGGGCGGCACCAGGCTGTTTTGCGTGGTCGCGGCACCGGCCCTGCGGCGAAAGCCGCACAAGCTAATCGTGCGCGCGGCCGAAATCGGGGCGGGCGTCGTCCTGCCCCTGTTCGATGATGCCGCGCCGGATCGCGCGGGTGCGGGTGAACAGGTCGAACAGCATGTCGCCATCGCCCCAGCGGATCGCGCGCTGGAGCGCCGACAGATCCTCGCTGAACCGCTGGAGCATGTCGAGCACCGCCTCGCGGTTGGCGAGGAACACGTCGCGCCACATGGTCGGGTCGGACGCGGCGATGCGGGTGAAATCGCGAAAGCCGCCGGCCGAATATTTGATCACTTCGGACCGGGTGACGGTTTCAAGGTCGGATGCGGTGCCGACGATCGTATAGGCGATCAAATGCGGCAGATGCGACGTGACGGCGAGCACCAGATCATGATGTTCGGGCGTCATCTGATCGACCTCGGCACCCAGCCTTTCCCAGAATGCCTGCAGCCGGGCAGCGGCGACGGGATCGCCGCCTTCGACCGGGGTCAGGATGCACCAGCGGCCATGAAACAGGCTGGCAAAGCCCGCCTCCGGCCCGCTGTTCTCGGTGCCCGCGACGGGGTGGGCGGGGACGATCTGCCGAGCCGGGATCACCGCCCCCAGCGCCGCGGCGACGCTGGCCTTGGACGAGCCGACATCGGATACGATGGCATCGGCCGGCAGGTCGGGCGCGATCAGTTCGGCCACCGCGCCGATTGCGCCCACCGGCACGCACAGGATAACCAGATCGGCATCGGTGACGGCGGCCCCGGCATGATCGGCAATGTCGTCGCACAGGTTGAGCGCACGCGCCGTCTCGCGCACCGCCGGGTCGGCGTCATGCCCGGCCAGCTGCACGCCGGGCATGTGCTGGCGCACCGCCCGGGCGATGGACGAACCGATCAGGCCCAGCCCGATGATCGAGACGCGGCTGAACGGCAGCATCAGGCCCGTTCGGCCAGCGCCCTGAGCGCGGCGGCCACGCCCTGCATTTCATCGGCCGTGCCGATCGAGATGCGCAGGCCGTTGCCCAGCCCCTGGCCAGGCAGCCAGCGGGTGATGTAGCCGGCATCCATCAGCCCGCGATACGCCTGTTCGGCGGTGAGCGCGCCTTCGAACATCACCAGCACGAAGTTGGCGCGCGACGGAATGGCGCGCAGCCCCTTGTTGCCCAGCGCCGCGATCTCGCCTTCGAACCAGCTCCGCCATTTGGCATTGTGATCGCGGCTGGTGGCGACGAACGCATCGTCGGCCAGTGCCGCCACCGCCGCGCGCTGACCGCCGATGGTCATGTTGAACGGCAGGCGGATGCGGTGCATCGCCTCGATCAGCGGCGCCGCGCCATAGCCCCAGCCCAGCCGTTCCGCCGCCAGCCCGTGGATCTTGGAAAAGGTGCGCGTGATCAGCACGTTGGGCGCGGTCTGCGCCAGTTCCATGCCGCCATCGTCTTCGCCCGCGCCCAGATATTCGGCATAGGCATGGTCGAGCACCAGCAGCACGTGCGGCGGCAGCCCGGCATGCAGCCGTTCGATTTCGGCGCGCGGGGTGTAGGTGCCGGTCGGGTTGTTGGGGTTGGCGATATAGACGATGCGGGTGCGCGGGGTCACCGCCGCCAGGATCGCATCGACATCGGTCGCATAATCGCGGTCGGGCGCGATCACCGGCGTCGCGCCGACGCGCCGCGCTGCAATCTCGTACACCGCAAAGCCGTAGCGGACGAAAATCACCTCGTCTCCCGGCCCGGCAAATGCGCCGGCGGCCAGATGCAGCACCTCGTCCGAGCCATTGCCATAGATGACCCGCGCCGGATCAAGGCCGTATTTGGCGGCAATCGCCTCGCGCACCATCGCCGCGCCCGCATCGGGATAGCGTTCCAGGCTGTCGGCCGCCGACTGATAGGCCGTGCGTGCCGCCGCGCTGGTGCCGAGCGGGTTTTCGTTCGACGACAATTTGGCGACCTTGCGGCCGTCATCGGTGGTGGCGCGCCCGGGGACATAGGGCGCGATCTGCATGATCCAGTCCTTGGCGACCGGGGCCTGTGACGTTGCGTGATCCATGGCGCGGCCCCTTAGGCCGTTGGCGGCAGGCCCGCAATGGCGCGCGGCGCTATCCACAACTCTCTTCCGCACGGGCGTTGCACGCGCGCGAGGCACATCCTAGAGAAACCGCCCGATGACACATCCTGTCCGCATTGCGCCGTCGATCCTGTCCGCCGATTTCGCCCGTCTGGGCGAAGAGGTGCGGGCCATTGATTCGGCGGGCGCGGACTGGATCCATGTCGATGTGATGGACGGCCATTTCGTGCCCAACATCACCATCGGCCCGGCGGTGGTGAAGGCGCTCAGGCCGCACACGGCCAAGCCGTTCGACGTGCATCTGATGATTTCGCCGGTCGATCCCTATCTGGAGGCGTTTGCCGAGGCCGGGGCCGATATCATCACCGTCCATCCCGAGGCCGGGCCGCATCTGCACCGCACGATCCAGCGCATCAAGGCGCTGGGGCGCAAGGCGGGGGTATCGCTCAATCCCGCGACGCCCGCCAAGATGCTCGACTATGTGCTCGAAGAGGTCGATCTGGTGCTGGTGATGAGCGTCAATCCCGGCTTTGGCGGGCAGAGCTTCATCGACAGCCAGCTGCGCAAGATCGAGGCGATCCGCAAGCAGATCGACCGCATCGGCAAGCCCATCCATCTCGAGGTCGATGGCGGCATCGACCGCGACACCGCGCCGCGCGCCATCGCCGCCGGGGCCGATGTGCTGGTGGCGGGAACCGCGACCTTCCGCGGCGGGCCGGATGCCTATGCCGCCAATATCGAGGCGCTGCGCGGCGGATGACCGAGCATCCGCGCCTCGCCGCCGCCGACGGGATCGAGGAAGGCAAACGCCTTATCCGCCTCGACGATGATCGCGGCGCGTCGCTGGCGCAGCGTCTGGCCAACCGGCTGCACCTGCTCACCTGGCGCACCCCGCTGCACAAGATGCGGCTCAAGGGGCGTTTCCCGCTCAAGCTGCTGGCGGTGCCCGAAGATCCGATCTTCGGCGATGTCGTCGCCGGCCGGGCGCTGCTCGCCGGGCGGATCAGCTGGCGCGGCGAGACGCTGGCGCTCGCCGATCTGGATTTCGCCACCCTTTCGGTGTCGCCGGGGCTGTATGACTATCTGCACGGCTTTCAGTGGCTGCGCGACCTGTCGAGCGTCGCCACCCGTGCCGAGGGCGCGCCGGTGGCCGAAGCGATCATGCGCAAATGGCTGGCCGCGCATGGCGAGACGATCGGCGGGCCGGCCTGGGCCTGCCCGCTCTGGGGGCGGCGGATCCTGTTCTGGACCGCGCATGCGCCGCTCATCCTGTCGAGCAACGACCTGATCTACCGCTCGGCGGTGCTCAACGGGCTGGCGCGCGGCGCCCGCCATCTCGACCGCGCGGCCGACCGCGTGCCCGAGGGGGTGGAGCGGGTCGCGGCCTGGGCCGGGATCGTCGCCGCCGGCCTGTTGCTGCCGGGCGGCGAGCCGCGCCGCATCTTTGGTGAAGCCGGGCTGACACGCGCGCTGTCGACCGCCTTTTTCGAGGATGGCGGCACCATCTGCCGCTCGCCCGCCGGGCTGATGGACGGGATCGCGATCCTCAGCCTGTTGCGCGCCGTTTACGATGTGCGCCGCGAACCGGTGCTGCCGGCGGTGGAAACGGTGCTGGCGCGCGCGGTGCCGGCGCTGCTGGGCGTCATGCACGGCGATGGTGCGCTGGCCAGCTGGCAGGGCGGGCTGCCGCTGGGCGAGGACCGGATCGCGCCGCTGATCGCGGCCTCGGGCGTGCGCGCCCGGCCGCTGCGGCAGGCGCGCGACTGGGGCTATCAGCGGCTGGCCGGCGGGGCGACCGTCGTCACCATCGACGCCGCGCCGCCGCCGGTCACGCGGCTGGCGGCGGGCTGTGCGTCGACGCTGGCGTTCGAACTGTCCGACGGCGCGCACCGGATCATCGTCGGCTGCGGCGGCGCGCGCCATGCCGGGGCGACGCTGCCGCCCGCGCTGGCCGAGGCGCTGCGCACCAGTGCCGCGCATTCGACGCTGATCGTCAACGACGCCAACTCGACCGCCATCCATGCCGATGGCAGCCTGGGGCGCGGCGTCGGCGCGGTCGAGATCGACCGGCAGGAGCTGGAGGGCGGCAGCCGGATCGAGGCCAGCCATGACGGTTATGCCCGGCGCTATGGCTTTGTGCACCAGCGGGTGCTGGCGCTGAGCGTCGACGGGCGCGAGCTGCGCGGCGAGGACATGCTGGTTCCCGCGCCCCGCCGCCGCAGCCGCCCGGCGCCATTTGCGGCGCGGTTCCATCTTGCCCCGGGCATCGAGGTGACGCTGACCGCCGACGGGCAGGGCGCGCTGCTGCGCCCCGATGGCGGGCCGCTGTGGCAGTTCCGCGCCAAGGGCGGGCTGTTGTCGGTCGAGGACAGCCTGTGGGTCGATGCCGATGCCCGCCCGCGCGCCAGCCAGCAGCTGGTCGTGACCGGCGAGGCCCCGGCGGGCGGAGCGAGCATCAGCTGGCTGCTGCGCCGCGCCGGCTGATCTGCCGCCCGCCGCTTTCAGCTGCGGCGTTTTCGATCATCCTGACCGAGATTTTGATTTTCCCCGGCCGCCGCGCAGCCGTTACGGTTCCAGCCCATCGACAAGACCCAAAACAACCAAGGCTGGAGGATTATCCATGCGCACAACCAAGACCATGCTGATCGCCTTGCTGGCGACGGCGTTCACCCCGGTCGCGGCGATGGCCGAGACCGCCACCGCCCAGGCCGCCAAGCCCCAGACCGGGCAGCCTATGACCAACAAGGACTGGTGGCCCGAGCGGCTCGACCTGCGGCCGCTGCGCCAGCACGGCATTGAGTCCAACCCGCTGGGCGCGCAGTTCAGCTATGCCGAGGCGTTCCAGAAGCTCGATCTGAAGGCGGTCAAGGCCGACATCGAAGCGCTGATGACCAAGTCGCAGGATTGGTGGCCGGCCGATTACGGCCATTACGGTCCCTTCTTCATCCGCATGGCGTGGCACAGCGCCGGCACCTATCGCATCGCCGACGGGCGCGGCGGCGCGGCCGGCGGGCAGCAGCGGTTCGAGCCGCTCAACAGCTGGCCCGACAACGTCAATCTCGATCGTGCGCGCCGCCTGCTGTGGCCGATCAAGAAGAAATATGGCGCCAGCCTGTCCTGGGCCGATCTGATGGTGCTGACCGGCAATGTCGCGCTGGAATCGATGGGCTTCAAGACCTTCGGTTTCGCAGGCGGCCGGCAGGACGATTTCGAGGCCGATGAGGTGTTCTGGGGGCCGGAGCGCAAGTTCCTTGCGTCCGACCGCTATCATGGCGACCGGCAGCTCGCCAATCCGCTGGCGGCCGTCCAGATGGGCCTGATCTACGTCAATCCGGAAGGCCCGAACGGCAATCCGGACCCGCTCGCCGCCGCCCGCGACATCCGCGAGACGTTCGGCCGCATGGCGATGAACGACGAGGAAACGGTGGCGCTGATCGCCGGCGGCCACACGTTCGGCAAGGCGCATGGCGCGCACAAGCCCGAAGCGTGCGTGGGCGTCGATCCGGCGGGTGCGGGTGTCGAGCAGCAGGGTCTGGGCTGGGTCAACAAGTGCGGCACTGGCAAGGGCGCCGACACGGTGACCAGCGGCCTTGAAGGCGCGTGGTCGGTCAACCCGATTGCGTGGACGACCCAGTATCTGGACAATCTCTATGCGTTCAACTGGGTGCAGACGCGCAGCCCGGCGGGTGCGATCCAGTGGGTGCCGAGCGACAAGGACGCCGCCAATCTGGTGCCGGACGCCCATGATCCGAACAAGCGCCACGCGCCGATCATGTTCACGACCGACCTCGCGCTCAAGATGGACCCGGCCTATCGCAAGATCACCGAGCGGTTCCGCCGCAATCCGGATGCGTTCGCCGATGCCTTTGCGCGTGCGTGGTTCAAGCTGACCCACCGCGACATGGGCCCGCGCGCCCGCTATCTGGGGGCCGATGCGCCGAAGGAAGACCTGATCTGGCAGGATCCGGTGCCGGCGGTGAATCATCCGCTCGTCACCCCGGCCGATGTCACCGCGCTCAAGGGCCAGCTTCAGGCCTCGGGCCTGAGCACCGGCGAGCTGGTGCGCACCGCCTGGGCGGCGGCGGGCAGCTTCCGCGGCACCGATCTGCGCGGCGGCACCAATGGCGGCCGCGTGCGGCTGGCCCCGCAAAAGGACTGGGCGGTCAACAATCCGGCCGAACTGGCGCGGGTGCTGCCGGTCTATGAGCGGATCGCCACCGGCTTCAACACCGGCCGCAAGGACGGGCGCAAGATCTCGCTGGCCGATCTGATCGTGCTGGGCGGTGCCGTGGGCGTCGAACAGGCGGCGAAGGCGGCGGGCGTGACGGTCGAGGTGCCGTTCACCCCGGGCCGGATGGATGCGGCGCAGGCGCAGACCGACGTCAACTCCTTTGCCGTGCTCGAGCCCAAGGCCGACGGGTTCCGCAACTATTTCGGCGCAGGCAACCGCCTGTCCCCGGCCGAAATGCTGGTCGAGCGGGCCAATCTGCTGACCCTGACGGTGCCCGAAATGACGGTGCTTGTCGGCGGGATGCGGGTGCTGGGCGGCAACAGCGGCGGTGTGGCGCACGGCGTGTTCACCGACACGCCGGGCCGGCTCGACAATGCGTTCTTCGTCAACCTGCTCGACATGGGGACGAAGTGGGCGAAGTCGGCCACCGCCGAGGGGCTGTATGAAGGCACCGATCGCGCGACCGGCAAGGTCAAGTGGACGGCGACCCCGGTCGACCTGGTGTTCGGTTCCAACTCCGAACTGCGGGCGGTGTCCGAAATCTATGCCGCCGATGACGGGCGCGAAAAGTTCGTGCGCGATTTCGTCAAGGCATGGACGAAGGTGATGGATCTGGGCCGCATCTGACCGGCCCGGCCATAAGCCGAATGCGTGGCGGCGCTTCTCCGGGGAGAAGCGCCGCCATCTTTTTTTCGGGGCAATGCCGCGTCAGCGGATCAGGGTGACGAAGCTGTAGCCGTCATGATCGGTGCGCGCGGCCTCGCGCCAGCCGGCGAGCGCGGGCAGAAACGTGTCGCCATCGGGGCTGCCGCGCACCTCGGTCAGCTCGATCCGGTCCGCCCGGTCGAGGAACAGCCGGTAGATTTCCGCGCCGCCGATCACCGAGACGACGGGCACGTCGCCGGCCAGCGCGAGCGCGGCATCGACGCTCGTGGCCACTTCGGCGCCGCTCGCCGTCCATGCGCCGCGCGTCAGCACGATGTGCCGCCGCCCGGGCAGCAGGCCGGGCAGGCTTTCAAAGGTCCGCCGACCCATCACCATCGGCGTGCCCAGGGTCAGCGCCTTGAACCGCCTGAGATCGGCCGGGATGTGCCAGGGCAGGGTGCCGTCGCGGCCGATCACGCCATTGTCGGCGCGCGCGACGACCAGCACGATCTGCGGGGCGGCAGCGCCGGGGGTGGCGGGGGGCATGGTCATCAGACCGCGACCGGCGCAGCGATTGGCGGGTGGGGATCATAGCCGGTGACGACCACATCCTCGAACCGATAGTCGAAGATCGTCTCCGGCCGGCGCGCCAGATCGAGCCGGGGGAAGGGGCGCGGCGCGCGCGCCAGCTGTTCTTCGACCAGATGGCCGTGGTTCAGATAGACATGCACGTCGCCGCCCATCCACACGATCTCGCCGGGCGCAAGGTCGCAGATCTGCGCCAGCATCCGCAGCAGCAGCGCGGCTTCGAAGATGTTGAACGCAAAGCCCAGCCCCAGATCGCAGGAGCGCTGGTAGAGAATGCCCGACAGCCGCCCGTCCGCGACCTGATATTGATAGGTCATGTGGCAGGGCGGCAGCGCCATCCGGTCGAGATCGGCGACATTCCAGCCGGTGAAGATGTGCCGCCGCGACGCCGGATTGCGGCGCAGCCCGTCGACCAGCGCCGCGATCTGGTTGATCGTGCCGCCCTCGCCGTCCGGCCATGCGACCCATTGCCGGCCATAGACCGGGCCGAGATCGCCCCAGCGGGCGGCAAAATCGGCATCGGCAAGGATGCGCGCCTCGAACGCGTCGCGGTCGATCGCCTCGCCGGTCTCGCGCCGGTAACGGTCGAGCGGCCAGTCGGTCCAGATGCGCACGCCCTGCGCGACCAGCGGGCGGATATTGGTGTCGCCGGTCAGGAACCATAGCAGCTCGCGCACCGCGGTTTTCCAATAGACGCGCTTGGTGGTCAGGATCGGCACCGTCCCGTCCGACAGGTCGAAGCGCAACGTCGCGCCGAACAGCGCGCGTGTGCCCACGCCCGTGCGGTCGATCCGTTCATCCCCTTCGCGCCAGACGCGGCGCATCAGGTCGAGATAGGCAGTTTCGGCTTGGTTGGTCATTGCGCGTCAGCTTTGCGCGACCCGGCCGGTCAGCGCAACCGCGGCCCTGCCGTCCCGCCCGCCAGATCGCCGGCATGGCGCGCCGCCGGGTGCATCGCGTTGCAGATTCGGAACCGATATTGCCCTTGTGCCGTAACGGCAGGCATGATGGTATGTCATTACATCACCCAGTGATGGGGATGGACATGGAAGGAGACGGTGCCATGCCGGCTGAAGGTTTCCTGTCACGGCGCGAACGCCATCCCATTGCCCTGACGGTCGCGGTCGCGCTCAATCTGGGCGGCGCCACCGCGCTGATGCTGGCGCGGGGCGCGGTGCCGGTGCCCGGGATCGAGGCGATTCCGACGATCCTGATCCGGCCCGCGCCGCCGCCCGCGCCGCCACGCACCGAGCCGCCCCCGCTGCCGCGGCAGGTGGCGACACGCCCGGCCCCCCGCCCGACCACGACCGATCTGGTCACCCCACCGCCCGCCGGCGCGCAATCGGGGGCCGGCGAAACGCTGCCCGACACGGTCCAGCCGGGCGATGGCACGGGCGGCGATCCGCCCTCCCGGCCGGTGCCGGAGCCGGTGTTCAGCGAGGCGACCGTTGATCCCCGCTATGCCGCGCAGTTGCAGCCGCCCTATCCGCCGCAGCTCGAACGGCTGTCGGTCGAGGGGCGGGTGGTGATCGAGGTGCGGATCGGCACCGATGGCCGGGTGACGGCGGCGCGCATCCTGTTTGCCGATGACGATGATTTCGCCCGCGTGACCGAGCAGCAGGCGCTCGCCCGCTGGCGCTTCCGCCCGGCACTGCGCGACGGCGTGCCGGTCGATAGCGTGAAGCGGCTCACCGTCCGCTTCCAGTTGCGTCGCAGCTGACCGGCAGGGCCGGCGCGTCTCCCCGCGCGCCGGCCCGACCCGTCATCCGATCAGGCCCGGTCTGGTGAAGTGCCGGCAAAGGCCCTAGATTGCGGCCGATGTCGCGCCTCCGCCTCTTCAACGTCGTTCATGCGATCCGCGATCTGCGCGCCTTTCTGGCGACGCGCGGGCGGCATGAGCTGGTGTTCGCCTTTCTGGCGATCGTCACCACCGTGTCGATCATCGTCGTGTTCATGCTCGATTCGCGTTCGCTCGAAAAACCCTATGAGCGGCGCATCCAATATGTCGAAAGCTGGCCCGCCGACCGCAGCGATGCCGAGATCGTCGCCGCGCAAAAGGCCGATGCCGCCAACCGCGCCAAGCGCGAGGCGGCCGAACAGCGCGCCAAGGCGGAACGGCGCGCCGCGTTCAAGCGGCTGGACGACGCGCTCGAGCGGCTGGGCCTTTGACCATGGCCAATGGCGCGGCGGACGCGCGGTGGATGGACGCCGCGCTGGCGCTCGCCGCGCGGGGGCAGGGGCGGACCTGGCCCAACCCCAATGTCGGCTGCGTGATCGTCGGGCAGGGCCGCGTCGTCGGGCGCGGCTGGACGCGGCCCGGCGGCCGCCCCCATGCCGAGGCGGTGGCGCTGATGCAGGCGGGGGAGGCGGCGCGCGGCGCGACCGCCTATGTCACGCTGGAACCCTGCGCGCATGACAGCGCGCGCGGCCCGGCCTGTGCCGATCTGCTGATCGCCGCCGGGGTGGCGCGGGTGGTGAGCGCGCTCACCGATCCCGATCCGCGCACCGCCGGGCGCGGGCATGACCGGCTGCGCGCCGCGGGGATCGCGGTCGCTGTTGGGGCCGGCGCGGGCGGGGCCGAACGCGCGATTGCGGGCTGGCTGACCCGCCAGCGCCATGGCCGGCCGCGCGTGACGCTGAAGCTCGGGCTGTCGCTTGACGGGTGCATCGCGCTGGCAAGCGGGGAGAGCCGCTGGATCACCGGGCCGGCGGCGCGCGCCCATGCCCATGTCGAACGCAGCCGGCACGAGGCGATTCTGGTCGGGCGCGGCACCTGGGATGCGGACCGGCCGCGCCTTGATGTCCGGCTGCCGGGGCTGGAGGCATTTGCCCCGGCGCGGGTGGTGCTGTCGGCGCGCGGCGACATTGCCGGGCTGGGACCGGACGACCGGGTGATCGCCGCGCCCGGCGCGATTGCCGATCTGCCCTGCGACAATCTGCTGGTCGAAGGCGGGGCGGGGACGGCGGCGGCGTTTCTGGCCGCAGATCTGGTCGACCGGCTGGTCATCTACCGCGCGCCGCTGCTGATCGGCGGCGGGCGCGGCGCGGTCGGCGCGTTCGGGCTGGCCGATCTTGCCGCCGCGCATGGCCGCTGGGCCTTGCAAGACAGCCGGATGCTTGGCACCGACCGGCTCGACATTTACGAACGGCGGCGCTGACATGTTTACGGGCATCATCACCGATATCGGCACGATCATCGCGGCAGGGCGGGAGGGCGATCTGCGCCTGCGCATCGCCTGTGGCTATGACATGCACGGGGTCGATCTGGGCGCGTCCATCGCCTGTTCGGGCGTGTGCCTGACGGTGATCGACAAGGCCCCCGCGCAGGGCGACACGCCGGGCTGGTTCGCGGTCGACGTCTCGGCCGAAAGCGTCGCGCGCACCGCGCCCGGCATGTGGGCCGAAGGCGCGCGACTGAACCTGGAACGCGCGATGCGGCTGGGCGACGAGCTGGGCGGGCATATCGTCACCGGCCATGTCGACGGCATCGGCACGATCGCGGGCGTCGCGCCGAGCGGCGGATCGCATGTCGTGACCGTGGCCGCGCCGGCGGCGCTCGCCCCCTATATCGCGCCCAAAGGGTCGATCACGGTCGATGGCGTCTCGCTGACCGTGAACGGCGTTGCCGACCAGCCCGATGGCGATGTGCAGTTCACGCTCAACATCATCCCCCACACATGGGACGTGACGACGCTGGGCACGCTGACGCCGGGCAAGGCGGTCAATCTGGAGATCGACGTGCTCGCGCGCTATCTCAGCCGGATGGAAGCGGTGCTCGCCCGGCGGGGGTAAGGGCTTTTTCTGCCGCGGCACCGGGGGTTGTTTGTTTGGGTGCGGGCCGGTGCCTCCCCCGCGCCGAGAGGCGCGCAGCAAACAACTCCCGCGACCACGGCGTGACGCGCAACAGACACACCTCCCCCAATCACATCGCAATGTGACTCCCGCCATTGCCGTGTCACACTGCAATGTGATACCGCGCCCGACATGACCAACGCGACCATCGACAGGATTCGGACCGAAATCGCCGCGCGCGGCCTTTCGCGGGCGGCGCTTGCCCGGGCGGCGGGGCTGCACGCCAATACGCTGCGCGGGATGGACGAGCCGGACTGGAACCCGACCGCCGAGACGCTGCGCAAGCTCGACGCCTATCTGACCGCGAGCAATGCGCGCCCCGCGCTGGTGCCCATCGAGGAGATCATCGACGAGGCGCGCAACGGC
The DNA here is from genome assembly GCF_059803575.1 of Sphingomonas sp. URJC2. Taxonomy (NCBI): domain Bacteria; kingdom Pseudomonadati; phylum Pseudomonadota; class Alphaproteobacteria; order Sphingomonadales; family Sphingomonadaceae; genus Sphingomonas; species Sphingomonas sp. URJC2. The sequence goes on along the minus strand of NZ_JAPFGX010000004.1, from coordinate 84,783 downwards.
CGTATGTTCATCCTGGTCGATGACGAGGACCGGGAGAATGAGGGCGATCTGATCATCCCCGCCCAGATGGCGACCCCGGATGCGATCAACTTCATGGCCAAGCATGGGCGCGGGCTGATCTGCCTCGCGCTTGCCAAGGCGCGGGTCGACCAGCTCGGCCTCGACCTGATGAGCCGCAACAACGGCACCCGCCACGAAACCGCCTTCACCGTGTCGATCGAGGCGCGCGACGGTGTGACCACCGGCATTTCGGCGGCGGACCGGGCGCGCACCATCGCGGTCGCCATCGATGCCTCCAAGGGTGCCGAGCACATCGTCACCCCCGGCCATGTGTTCCCGCTGGTCGCGCGCGAGGGCGGGGTGCTGGTGCGTGCCGGCCATACCGAGGCGGCGGTCGATGTCGCGCGGCTGGCCGGGCTCAACCCGTCGGGCGTGATCTGCGAGATCATGAAGGATGACGGCACGATGGCGCGGATGGACGATCTTGTCGCCTTCGCGCAGGAACATGGGCTGAAGATCGGCACGATCCGCGACCTGATCGCCTATCGCCGCCGCCACGACCATCTGGTCGAAAAGCGCGCGGAAATGCGCTTCCACAGCCGCTGGGGTGGCGACTGGAAGGCGATGACCTTTTTCAACAAGGCGACCGGCGACGAGCTGATCGCGCTGCAAAAGGGCCGCATCGATCCCGAGACGCCGACGCTGGTGCGGATGCACACAATGTCGATGTTCGTCGATGTGTTCGGCGAGGAGTCGGAACGCGCCGGCCTGCTCAGCGAATCGATGAAGCTGATCGGCGAGGCGGGCGCGGGGGTGATCGTCGTCATCAACAAGCCGATGAAGGATCTGGTCACCCGCTTCATGCGGCTGCGCGCCGAGGGCAAGGGCGCGGGCGACCGCGAGGTCGAGGAGCTGCGCGATTACGGGCTGGGCGCGCAGATCCTGGCCGAGCTGGGCGTGCACGACATGGTGCTGCTCACCAACACCCATCACACGCTGGTCGGGCTTGACGGCTATGGCCTGTCGATTGTCGGTGAAAAGCCGATCCCCGGCACCGGTGGCGAATGATCCGGCTGCCCCCACCGCCTGATTGCAGAAGGAAAAGATTTGAATGGCGAAGTTCCTGATCGTCGAGGCGCGTTTCTACGACCATCTGAACGACCTGCTGCTCGAGGGCGCGCGCGCCGCCATCGAGGCCGCCGGCCACGCCCATGAAACGGTGACGGTGCCCGGCGCGCTTGAAGTGCCGGGGGCGATCGCGCTTGCCGCCGAGAGCGGCCGGTATGACGGCTATGTCGCGCTGGGCGTCGTCATTCGCGGCGAAACCTATCATTTCGAAATCGTGTCCAACGAAAGCGCGCGCGGCATCATGGCGCTGACGCTCGACGGGCTGGCGATCGGCAACGGCATCCTGACCGTCGAGAACGAAGCGCAGGCGCTGACCCGCGCGCGGCGGACCGAGAAGGACAAGGGCGGCGAGGCGGCCAAGGCTGCGCTGGCGATGCTCGCGCTGCGCGACCGGCTGGGCTGAACGACCGGCTGGCCTGAACCGCCGACTGGGCTGAACGGCGGGGTTGCACGGCCGAACACCGGGGTGACGTAAACGGTTGCGATTCGCAACCGGACATCTCTATAACCGCGTGCAAAAGCACAGGAGAGAGAGATGGCGCTGGCCCATACGTTCAAGGCCAATCCGCACTGGTTGCCGCGCAACCCCCGGGAGGCGCTGCGCGCCATTCCCGGCGAGGATGGCTGGCCGCTGTTCGGCAACACGCTCAAGCTGCTGAAAGATCCGCGCGCGTTCGGCAACCGGATGGTCGCCACCTATGGCCGCGTCTATCGCAACAACGCCTTTGGCGGGCCGACGGTGACCTTGGTGGGGGCCGAGGCGAACGAGCTGGTGCTGTTCGACCGCGAACGCATCTTCTCGTCCGAACAGGGCTGGGGGCCGATGCTCAACCTGCTGTTCCCGCGCGGGCTGATGCTGATGGATTTCGACAAGCACCGCGCCGACCGGCGCACGCTGTCGGTGGCGTTCAAGCCCGAGCCGATGCGCCATTATGCCGAACAGCTCAATCGCGGCATCGCGCGCGAGGTCAGCGGCTGGGGCGGCCGTCCGGTGGTGTTCTACGATGCGATCAAGAAGCTGACGCTCGATCTGGCCGCCGACAGCTTTTTCGGCATGCCGCTGGGGCCGGAGGCGGACCGCATCAACAAGGCGTTTGTCGACGAGGTGCAGGCGTCGGTGTCGCCGATCCGCTCGCCAATGCCGTTCACCTCGATGCGCAAGGGCGTGAAGGCGCGCGACTATCTGATGGCGCTGTTCCTGCGCGAGATTCCGGCCCGCCGCGCCGGCGACGGACAGGACTTTTTCTCGCAATTCTGCCGCGCGACCGATGAGGCGGGGCAGCCGCTGAGCGACGATGCCATTGCCGATCACATGAACTTCCTGATGATGGCGGCGCACGACACCATCACCTCGTCGGCGACCAGCCTGATCATGCTGCTCGGCCAGAACCCCGTGTGGCAGGACCGGCTGCGCGAGGAGATTCTGGGCCTTGGCCTGAACGGTGAGGAAGGGGTCGCCTACGGCCAGCTCGACCGGCTGGTGCTGACCGAATATGCGTTCAAGGAAGCGCTGCGGATCATGCCGCCGGTGCCGTCGCTGCCGCGCCGCGCGCTGCGCGATTTCAGCTTTGGCGGCTATGACATTCCGGCGGGCAGCTTTGTCGGGCTGAACGTCGCCTATACCCATCACATGGCCGAATATTGGCCGGAGCCGGACCGGTTCGATCCGATGCGCTTCACGCCCGAGGCGTCGCGCGGGCGGCACAAATATGCGTGGGTGCCGTTCGGCGGCGGCGCGCATATGTGCCTAGGGCTGCATTTCGCGGTCATGCAGATCCGCATCCTGGTGACGCATCTGTTGCTGCGCTACCGGATCGAGCCGATGCCGGGCAGCGGGGCGGACTGGCAGTTCTTCCCGATCCCGCGCCCGCGCGACGGCCTGCCGGTGCGGTTCGTGCCGCTGGCCTGATCCAGACCCGCACCCCCGGGGCAGCGCCCGGGGGTGCGGCGATGCGGCTCAGGCGGCGGCTTCGGCCAGCGCCGGATAGTCGGTATAGCCTTCCGGTCCCTGGCTGTACCACTGCGCCATCACATCCGGGGCAATCGGCGCGCCGGTGCGCAGCCGTTCGACCAGATCTGGGTTGGAGATGAATTTGCGCCCGAAGCTGATCGCATCGGCAACGCCCGAGGCGAGATCGGCATCGGCCTTGGCGCGGTCATAATCCTGGTTGAGCACCAGCGGCCCGGCAAACTGGTCGCGGATCAGCGGCGACAGCTTGGGGGCATCGGACGCGCCGAACGTGCCGTCCGGGGCCTGTTCGCGCAGCTCGAGAAAGGCGATGCCGATTTCCGCCAGCGTGCGCGCGGCGAGCGGGAACACCGTCTCGGGCGCGCTGTCGTCGACGCCCTGGGTCGCGCCATTGGGCGACAGGCGGACGGCGGTGCGGTCGGCACCGATTTCGGCCGCCACTGCCTCGGTCACTTCGCGCAGCAGGCGGATGCGGTTTTCGGGCGTGCCGCCATATTGGTCGGTGCGCTGGTTGCTGCCGTCGCGCAGGAACTGGTCGATCAGATAGCCATTGGCGGCATGGATCTGCACGCCGTCAAAGCCCGCGGCGCGCGCGCGCCGCGCCGCCGCCACATAATCGGCGACGATGCCCGGAATCTCCGCCGCGTCGAGGGCGCGGGCGGCTTCATACGGCTTTTTGCCGTCATAGGTATGGGCCTTGTGCGGCGCGGTGGTCGCGCTTGCCGACACCGGGGCCGCGCCGTCCAGAAAATCGGGATGGACCAGCCGGCCCATATGCCAGAGCTGCATGAAGATGCGCCCGCCCGCGGCATGAACAGCCGCCGGCACCGCCGCCCAGGCCTCGGCCTGTTCGTCGGTCCAGATGCCCGGCGCGAACGGCCAGCCCAGCCCCTGCTGGCTGATCCCGGTGGCTTCGGACAGGATCAGGCCCGCGCCGGCGCGCTGCGCATAATAAAGCGGCATCAGCGGGCCGGGCACATGTGCGCGGCTCGACCGGCTGCGGGTCAGCGGGGCCATCAGCACGCGGTTGGGGGCGGCGATCGCACCCAGCTGGATCGGATCGAAGAGGCTCGGCAAGAACAGTCTCCTTTTGCTACGGGACTGGACGGAGATAGGAGACTAAGGGGGATTATGCACCCGTCTTCGACACCTGCGACCGATTTCGTTGCCCAGCCGCCGCCTGCCCCCGGCGCGGACCATAAACGCGGCCTGGCGATTGCCGCGCTGTTGACCGGCAATGTCGCGCTCGCCTTCGGGCCGGTGTTCGTGCGGGCGGCCGACACCATGGCCGGGGTCGGCCCGGTCGCCTCGGGCTTCTGGCGGCTGGCGCTGGCGGTGCCGCTGCTGTTCCTGTTTGTCGCGCTCGACCGTCGGCCGGCACGGCGCGGCGAAACCGGCGCGGCGCCGGGGCTGCTGGCGATGATCGCGCTGGGCGGGCTGTTCTTCGCCGCCGATCTGGCCGCCTGGCATCTGGGCATTCTGGGCACCAAGCTTGCCAATGCGACGCTGCTCGGCAACGCCGCCAGCCTGTTCTTTCCGGTTTACGGCTTTCTGGTCGCGCGCCGCTGGCCAGCCCCCGGACAGGCGGCCGCGCTGCTGCTGGCGATGGCGGGCGGGGCGCTGCTGATGGGGCGGTCCTATGAACTGTCGCCTGCCTATCTGGTCGGCGATCTGCTGTGCCTCGCCGCCGGGCTGCTCTACACTTTCTATCTGATCTCGATCGACCGGGCGCGGGCGCAGATGCGGCCCTGGCCGGTGCTGGCGCTGTCGACGCTGGCGGGCGTCGCGCCGCTGCTGGTCTTCGCCCATCTGGTCGGCGAGCCGATCTGGCCGGGCGACTGGCGGCCGGTGATCGGCCTGGCGCTTGCCAGCCAGGTGGTCGGGCAGGGCTGTCTTGTCTATGCAATGGGCCATGTCCGCCCGCTGGTCGTCGGGCTGGCGTTCCTGTCGCAGCCGGTGGTCGCGGCGCTGGCGGGGCTTGTGCTTTATGGCGAGCGGCTGGCGCTGGCCGACTGGCTGGGGGCGGCGGCCATCGGCATCGCGATGGTGCTGGTCAGGCGCGGTTGACCCTTGGCCCGGGCGCGGGGAATGCCTAAGTCTGCGGGATGACCCAGCCCCTGTCTGCCGCGCCTGCCGCCCCCGCCGATCCGGCATCCGATCCCACGCTGGACGAGGTGCGCGCGCTGATTGCGCCGCGCCTTGCCGCCCATGCCGCATTCGACGGCTGGGGCGAGGCGGCGCTGCTGCCGGCCGCGACGGAGGCGGGGATCGATCCCGATGTCGCGCGGCTCGCCTTTGCCGGCCCGGCCGACATGATCGACGCCTGGTTCGCCAGCATCGATGCGCGGATGACCGAGGCCTGCCCGGCCCCGGCGCTCGCCGCGATGAAGGTGCGTCAGCGCATCGCCACGCTCGTTTGGGCGCGGATCGAACTGGTCGCGCCGGAGCGGGAGGCGCTGCGCCGGGCGCTTGCCGTGCTCGCCCTGCCGGTCAACGCGCCGCGCGCCGCGCGGCTGTGCTGGCGCGCCGCCGACATCATGTGGCGGCTCGCCGGCGACACGGCGGTCGATTACAACCATTATACCAAGCGGTTGCTGCTGGGCGGGGTCTATAGCGCGACGCTGCTGGCGCTGCTTGGCGACGAGGATGCGGATCTGGCGACGACGCGGGCGTTTCTCGATCGCCGCATCGACAATGTCATGCAGATCGAAAAGGCCAAGGCCCAGCTGCTCGGTCAGGGGCGGCCCCGGCTCAGCCTCGCGCGCTTTATCGGCCGGCTGCGTTATCCGCCGGCATGATCGCGGTGCGGCAGCCGCGGGCAAAGCTATTTGATAATCGTTCGCAGCCTGCTTATTGAGGCGCGATGCAGCTTCACCAACTTCCCTTGCGGGCGCGGGCGATCATCCGCGCGATCGACTGGCAGGCGCTCGCCCCGGCAGAGGCGCGGCGGCTGCGCGAACTGGGGTTCGATCAGGGGGTCGAGGTGGAAGCGCTGCACCGCGCGGGCTGGTTCGGCGGCGATCCGATCGCCTTTCGCGTCGGCCGGATGACGGTGGCGATGCGGCGGGCGCTGGCCGGCGCGGTCGCGGTCGATCTCGTCGGATGAACGCCGCCCCGCTCGTCGCGCTGGTCGGCAATCCCAATGCCGGCAAAAGCTCGCTGTTCAACGCGCTGACCGGCGCGCGCCAGAAGGTCGGCAATTATCCCGGCGTCACCGTCGAGCGCCATTCGGGCCGCATGGCGCTGGCCGATGGCCGGTCGGTCGAGCTGGTCGATCTGCCCGGGGCCTATAGCCTCGATCCGGTCAGCCCCGACGAAGCGGTGACGCGCGACGTGGTGCTCGGCCGCCAGACCGGCGAGCGGCGGCCGACGGCGCTGATTATCGTCGTCGATGCCGGCAATCTCGACAATCATCTGCGCTTCGTGCTCCAGCTTTCAGCGCTTGGCCTGCCGATGGTCGTTGCGCTCAACATGGTCGATCTGGCCGAACGCGACGGGCTGCGGATCGATCCGGCGGTGCTTGCCGACGCGCTGGGCGTGCCGGTGATCCCGACGGTCGCGGTGCGGCGGCGCGGCCTCGATGCGCTCAAGGCCGCGCTGGCCGAGCGGCTGGGCGCGCCGGCGGCGGCTGAGCGGCAGGGTGCGGAGCCGGTAGTGCCGCCGCTTGCCGAGCTGCAGAAACAGGCGCGCGCGCTCGCCGCGCGGGCGGTGATCGACGAAGCCCCGGCGCGCCGCGTCAGCCGCGGGCTGGACAGTGTCGCGCTGCATCCGGTGGCCGGGCCGCTGCTGCTGGCCGCGATCCTGTTCGTGATGTTTCAGGCGGTGTTTTCCTGGTCGGAGGCACCGGTCGGCTGGATCGAGCAGGGCTTTGCGCTGCTGGCCGAGCGGGTGGGGGCGTTGCTGCCGCCGGGCTTTGTCCGCTCGCTATTGGTCGAGGGCGTGCTCGCCGGGGTCGGCGCGGTCGTGGTGTTCCTGCCGCAGATCCTGATCCTGTTCGCCTTCATTCTGGTGCTGGAGGCGAGCGGCTATATGGTCCGCGCCGCCTTTCTGATGGACCGGCTGATGGCGCGGGTCGGCCTGTCGGGCCGTGCGTTCATCCCGCTGCTGTCATCCTTTGCCTGTGCGGTGCCGGGGATCATGGCGACGCGCACCATCGACGATCCGCGCGACCGGCTGACGACGATCCTGATCGCGCCGCTGATGACCTGTTCGGCGCGCCTGCCCGTCTATACGCTGATCATCGCCGCCTTCATTCCCGCGCGCAGCATCGGGCCGGGGATCGGGTTGCAGGGGCTGGTGCTGTTCGGCCTGTATGTCGCCGGCATTTTGGGGGCGATGCTCGCCGCGCTGGTGCTGCGCCGCACGGTGACGCGCGGGCGCGGCAGCGGCTTTCTGATGGAAATGCCGCGCTATCAGATGCCGCGCCCGGCCGATATCGCCATCGGGCTGTGGCAGCGCACGATCATCTTCCTGAAGCGCGCGGGCACGATCATCCTCGCCTCGACCGTGCTGCTCTGGCTGCTCGCCTCCTATCCGCAGGCGCCCGAGGGCGTGCGGCAGAGCGAATATTCGGTCGCCGGGCGGCTGGCGCGCGGGGTCGAGGCGGTGGTCGCGCCGATCGGTTTCAACCACCAGATCTCGCTGGCGCTGATCCCGGCCATGGCGGCGCGCGAGGTGGCGGTGTCGGCCATCGCCACCGTCTATGCGATCGACGCGACCGACGAGGAACAGGCGGCACAGGCGCTGGAAGCGCGGCTGGGCGATGCCTGGCCGCTGCCGACCGCGCTCGCCTTTCTGGCGTGGTTCGTGTTCGCGCCCCAGTGCATCTCGACCATCGCGGTCACGCGGCGTGAGACCAACAGCTGGCGCTGGCCGGCGTTCATGGTCGCCTATCTGTTCGGCCTCGCCTATCTGGCGGCGGGGGCGACCTTCTGGACGGCGACCGCGCTCGGCCTTTAGCCTGTCGCGGCAGGCGGGATCACGCGGCGGTCCTGAGTTTTCCCCAGCTTCCCCGCCCCGGCCATATCGACTCGTCGGCCCGACGGGATAGAAGGGGGCAAATCCGAAGGCAGGAGCGATTTTCGTGGCAGGCAGCGTGAACAAGGTGATCCTCGTCGGCAATCTGGGCGCCGACCCGGAAGCGCGGACGATGGGCAATGGCGGCGAGGTGGTGCAGCTGTCGGTCGCCACGTCGGAAAGCTGGACCGACAAGATGTCGGGCGAGCGCCGCGACAAGACCGAATGGCACCGGGTGGTGATCTTCAACGAAAATCTCGGCCGCGTCGCCAAACAATATCTGCGCAAGGGATCGAGCGTCTATCTGGAAGGCCAGCTCCAGACCCGCAAATGGCAGGACCAGTCGGGCCAGGACCGGTACACGACCGAGGTGGTGCTGCAGCGTTTCCGGGGCGAACTCGTGCTGCTCGGCGGCCGTGACGGCGGCGGCAGTGGTGGCGGCGGTGCCCCGGGTGGCGGCGGCTGGGGCGACGAAGATCGCGGCTTTGGCGGCGGGCGCGGTTCGGGCGGCGGCGGCTTTGGCGGGGGTCAGGGCGGTGGCTTTGGCGGCGGCCAGGGCGGCGGGCGCGGCCCGGCGGGGCCGTTCGACGCCGATCTGGACGATGACGTGCCGTTTTGAACGGCTCGTTTCGACGCCGGGATCGCCCCGATAGGCGAGGGGCGGGGCGTCAGATGGCCTGAAGCGTCAGGACGGCCATGGTGCCGGCCTGACCATCGGGTCTTGATCCCAGCTGGAGCCGGCCTCCGGCGGCGATGGTCAGGTCGCGGGCAATGGCAAGGCCCAGGCCGTGCCCGGGCACCTGCTCGTCCAGCCTAACGCCGGGTTCCCATATCGCCTCGGCCGTGTCCGCCGGAATGCCGGGACCATCGTCGATGACGGTGATGTCCAGCTGCCCTCCGGCCCGCGTCCACCGCACATCGACCCGGCTGTTCGCCCATTTGCCGGCATTGTCGAGCAGGTTCGCCAGGATCTCGGCCAGGGCTTCTGGATCGATCGCGATGCGGGCCTCCGGTCCCTCGGCCGCGAAACGGATGCCGCGAGTCGCGTGCAGGCGCTCCATCGCCGCCAGCAGCGGAGCCAGCGCATCCGGGAGGTCGGTGTGGATGACGGCCCCCCTGCCGGCCGCAGTCCGTGCGCGGGCGAGGTGCCAGTCGAGTTTGCGGGTCATCGCCCGGCATTCGGACAACAGGGTCTGCCCCGCCCGGGTGCCGGCCAGGCTTTCGGCCTCGTCCGTCAGCACCGCAAGCGAGGTTCGCAGCCCATGGGCCAGATTGCCGGCCTCGATCCGGGCGCTGGCGACCATCGCTTCCCGGCTTTCGATCAGGCGATCGAGGTCGGCGGCAAGCGGGGCGATTTCGGCCGGCCAGTCCACCCCCATCCGGCCCTCCTCGCCGGCCCGGACCCTGGCGATGCGCGTGCTCAGCCCGTTGAACGGCCGGGTCGCAAATCCCAGCGCCAGCAGCGCACCGGCGATCAGCAGGACGCCGGATGCGGCGAGCCACGCGACAAGGTCGCGCTGAAAATCGCTGACGATCCGGTCGAGGTGGCGAACATCGGTGGCGATGATGAAATGGACCGTTTCCCGGCGCAGAGGATGGGGTTTGACCACGCCATAGACCATGGCCCGCCCGGTCGGGCCGGCCCCTTCGACATGGACGATCGCCCGGGTGTGGGCCAGCCTGTCATCGAACCGCCCGGCGACGAGCGACGGGGACGCGAGCGTTTCCCCATTGGCCCGGCTGATCTGCCAGTAAAAGCCTGACCCCGGCACGCCGTAGCGCGGGTCGGACAGCGGCCGCGACAGGGCCGGGTTCCCCGCCCGGTCATAGGTGGTGAGGCCGACCAGCTCCACCAGATGCTCCTGCAGTTCCAGATGATAGACGCCTTCCACATGCCGGCGGAACAGCAGCGTCGCGGATATGCCGAGGACAATCAGCCCCATCAGCACCCATGCCAGCATGGACACTGTGAAGCGGGTCCTGAGGCTGATCGGACCGCGCCTCATTTCTCGAGCCGGTAGCCCAGGCCGCGCACCGTGGTGATCGCGTTGCGGCCCAGCTTGCGGCGCAACCTGCTGACCTGCACCTCCAGCGTGTTCCAGTCGCGCTCGGCCGCAAGCGGGTAGAGCCGTTCCAGCAGATCGGCCTGGGACAGGATGTGGCCGGGGCGGCGCATAAAGACTTCGAGCAGGCGATATTCCTGCCGCGACAGCTCCAGTGCCTCGCCGTCGCGCATAACCAGTCGGGCCGTGGGGTTCAGCGTCAGCCCGGCTGCGGCCAGCACCGGCGCGCCCTGATCCTCGCTGCGCCGGATATGGGCGTGCAGCCGGGCGATCAGCTCTTCGGAATGGATCGGCTTGACGACGAAATCGTCCGCACCGGCGTTCAGCACCTCGACCTTTTCGCGCCAGTCGCCCCGTGCGGTCAGGACGATGACCGGCACCCGGCATCCCCGGCCGCGCCATGCGCGCAGCACGCCCAGCCCGCCCACGCCCGGCAGGCCGAGGTCGAGGATCACGGCGCTGTGGGTGTCGAGATCGGGCCAGTCGAGCGCGCTCTGGCTGTCGGCTGCGCGATCGACGGCAAAGCCGGCCCCGGCCAGCCGCCTGATCAGGCGGTCCGCCAGCCCGGCATCGTCTTCAACCAGCAAGAGCCGCATCAGCCTGTCCTTTGCCGACCGGGGAACCCGCCCGGCGGATAGCTGCACAACCTTGCACAAGGCTGACAGATTGTCAGCTTCGTGCAAGCTGGGGGTGGCAGGCATGCGCCATGCCGAAGCGTGTCGCCTGGATCGCCATCTGCGTTGCCCTTTCAAGCTGTGCCGACAAGGCGCCCGACCGGGACGCGGCGAGGCCGGTTCCCGTGTCGCCCCGCACCGCCGTTTCGGCGGCGGCCCGCGACGTGACGCTTGCCACGCTGCCGGCCACCGTCGTGCAGCCGCCCGGCGCGCGGGTCGCGGTGGTGACGCCGCTGCCGGGGCTGGTCCGCTCGGTGCACGTGCAGCCGGGGCAGATGGTGCGCAAGGGCCAGCTGCTGGCGGTGCTCGTTAGCCGGGACGCGATGGTGCTGGCGTCCGACCTTGCCCAGGCCGAAGCCCGGCAGGGGCTGGCGGCGGCAGAGGCGGCGCGAATGGCCCAACTGGCGCGTGCAGGTGTCGTGGCCGCCGCCCGGGCCGACGGCGCGCAGTCGGTCAGCCGGCAGGCGGCCATCGCCGTCGGCAGCGCGCGCGCCATCCTTGCGCAGACCGGTGCCGGCCGGGACGGCCATGTGCGCCTGACCGCGCCGATTTCCGGCCGGGTCGCCACAATGGCCATGGATGCCGGCGCTGCCGTCGACGGCATGGCCGCCCCGATCGTCATCGAAGCCGAAGGCAGCCGCTGGCTGGCAGTGCAGGTGCCGGAGCGGCTGGCGGGCAAGCTGCGGCCGGGCGTTGCCGTGGTGACGGCGGAGGGGCAGTCGGGCCGGCTTGAGACATTGGCGACGTCGCTCGACCCCGCGACCCGGGCGTTTGCAGCGCGGGCACGGATCTTCGACGACGGGCCACCGCTGGTCAGCGGCCGGCTGGTCCAGCTGTCGCTGCGTGCGCCCGCCCCGGCGGGAGCCGTCAGCGTGCCGGCGGCGGCGGTGATGAACGACGCGGGCCGCGACATCGTGTTCGTCAGGCAGGGCAATGGCTTCCGGCCGCGTGCGGTGACCCGCATGGGCGATGGGGACACCGTCGTGATCACGGCAGGGCTCAAGCCCGGTGAAACGGTCGCGACCAGCAATCTGCCCGAGCTGCGCGCAGTGGTGCTGCGCTGATGCTGCAGAATCTCGTGAACGGCGCACTGGCGCGGCGCTGGCTGGCCGCGGCCGCCGCGCTGTGCGTGATCGTGGCCGGTATCTGGTCGTTCATCACTCTGCCGATCGATGCCTTTCCCGAAATCGCACCGACCCAGGTGAAGCTGATCCTCAAGGCACCCGGAATGACGCCGGAGGAGGTCGAGGCGCGTGTGATCACGCCCATCGAACAGCAGATGCTGGGGATGCCGGACCAGCAGATGCTGCGCTCCGTCGCCAAATACGCGATTGCCGACATCACGATCAGCTTTTCCGATGCGGCTGACATCTACTGGGCCCGCGCCCAGGTGGCGGAACGGTTCGCGTCGGTCGCGGGGGATTTGCCGCCTGGCGTGACCGGCGGGCTCGCGCCGATCTCGACGCCGCTGTCGGACATTTTCATGTTCACGCTGGAAGGGCCGCAGGACCTCGCCGAGCGCCGCCGCGTCCTCGACTATATCGTCCGCCCGGCGCTGCGGACCGTGCCCGGGGTTGCCGATGTCAATGTGCTGGGCGGGCGGGTGGAAACCTTCGAGATCGTCCCCGACATGGCGGCGCTCGCAGCGGCCGGGATCGGGCTGGAGAGCCTGCATGCGGCCGTCCAGGCCGGCAACCGCAATGATGGAGCGGGCCGGGCGGCCGCCGGCGAATCGACGCTGATCGTGCGCAGCGTGGGCGCGGTCGCCTCGCTTGAGGACCTTGGTGCCATCGTCGTCCGCAACGCTCCGACGGGGCCGGTCCGGGTGCGCGATGTGGCGACCCTGCGCACCGGCAGCCTCGCCCGCTATGGCGCGGTGACGGCCGGTGGCCGGGGCGAGACGGTGCAGGCGGTGGTGATCGGCCTCAGGGGGGCCAATGCGGCGCAGGTGGTGACCGCGATCAAGGCGCGGCTGGCCGAGCTTGGTCCCAGCCTGCCGGCGGGCATGAAGGTTCATGTCTTCTACGACCGGTCCGAACTGATCGACCATGCGGTGGGCACGGTGGAAAAGGCGCTGATCGAGGCTGCCATACTGGTCGTCGTGTTGCTGCTGCTGTTCCTTGGCGACTGGCGCGCCGCGCTGGTCGTCACCGCCGCGCTGCCGATGGCGGCGCTGATGACGTTCATCCTGATGCGCGGCTTCGGCCTGTCGGCCAATCTGATGAGCCTTGGCGGGCTTGCGATTGCGATCGGCCTGCTCGTCGACGGTGCGGTCGTGGTGGTGGAAAATGTCGTCGAGCAGCTGTCGCGGACCGACGACCGGTCGCGCGCGGTGAGGGTGGCGCTTGCCACCGGCGAAGTCATTCAGCCGGTCGCCTCGGGCATTCTGATCATCATTCTCGTCTTCCTGCCACTGCTGTCGCTCGAGGGGCTTGAGGGCAAGCTGTTTGCGCCGGTCGCGGTGACCATCGTGCTGGCGCTCGCCGCATCGCTGCTGCTTGCCCTGACGCTGGTCCCGGTGCTGTCGGATCTTGTCCTCAAGGGGCATGGTGCGGGGGAGGAACCATGGCTGATGCGGCGGCTCAATCCCGCCTACGCGCGCGTGCTCGATCGCGCGCGCACCCATCAGCGCATGGTGGCGGGCATTGCGGTGGCCGCGCTGCTGCTGGCGGGGGTCGCCTATACGCGCGTGGGCAAGATCTTCCTCCCCACCCTTGATGAAGGGGCGGTGCTGGTGCAGCTGGCAAAGCAGCCGTCGATCGGGCTTGACCATAGCATCGCGGGCGACCTTGCGGTGCAGCGATCGGTGATCGCGCAGGTGCCCGAGGTGCGGGATGCCATCGCCCGGCTCGGCACGGACGAGCTGGGGCTTGATCCGATGGGGCTGAACGAAACCGACATGTTCCTGTCGCTGAAACCGCGGGAGGAATGGACGGTGGCCGACAAGGCGGCGCTGACGGCGAGGATCAGGGACGCCCTTTCGGCCCATCCGGGGATCGAGCCCAGCTATACCCAGCCGATCGAGATGCGCGTGGCGGAAATGCTGACCGGCAGCCGCGGCGATCTGGCGGTCAAGATCTTCGGGCCCGACCTGAATGAACTGGGTCGGCTGGCAGGGGCGGTTGCCGCGCGGCTGCGCGCGACGCCCGGCGCGACCGAGGTGATCACGGCGGCGGATGACACGGTCGATTATCTGCAACTGACGGTCGACCGCGAAGGCAGCGGCCGCGCCGGCCTGACCGTCAATGCCGTGCAGGACGGCCTGCGCGCGCAGCTGGAGGGGCTGCCCGCCGGCAGCGTCACCCAGGGGCTGCGGCGGGTGCCGATCATGATCAACACCGGCGGCGGCCAGTCGGACGCGGCGATCGCCGCGCTTGCCGATACGCCGCTGGTCGGCACTGCCGGCCAGACGGTGCGGGCGGGTGACGTCGCCGCCCCCAGGCGCGTGGCGGGACCGGTCAAGCTCGAGCATGAGAATGGCTCGCGTTTCGCGCTCGTCCAGGCCTTTGTCGCAGGCCGCGATATTGTCGGCTATGTCGCCGATGCGCAGGCGCGCATCGCGGCCGAGGTGCCGCTGCCGCCGGGCTACCGGATCGTCTGGGGGGGACAGTTCGAGAACCAGCAGCGGGCCGCCCGGCGCCTGTCGATCGTGCTGCCGATCGCGCTTGCGATGATCTTTGCATTGCTTGTGCTGACCTTCCGCGCGCTCAGGCCGGCGATCCTCATTCTGCTGATGATCCCCTTTGCCATGGTCGGCGGCGTGCTCGCGCTGTGGGTGACGGGGGAATATCTTTCGGTGCCGGCATCGGTCGGCTTCATCGCCCTGCTCGGGATCGCGGTGCTGAACGGGCTGGTGATGGTCAGCTATATCCGCCAGCTGCGCGCTGCCGGCCTGCCGCTCGCACAGGCGGTGGAACAGGGCGCGCGCCGTCGCCTGCGGCCGGTGCTGATGACGGCGAGCATCGCGGCCTTCGGGCTGGTGCCGCTGCTGTTCGCGACCGGTCCCGGTTCTGAAATCCAGAAGCCGCTCGCCATCGTGGTCATTGGCGGGCTGGTGAGCGCCACGGCGCTGACACTGGTGCTGCTGCCGCTGCTTTACATGCGCTTCGGGGAGGCGAGGGTCGGATGATGCCGGTTGCGATTGCGCTCCTCCTGTCGGCGGCGGTTCCGCCCATGCCGATTGGTGGCGGAGAGGGCCTGCCCCCCGAGGCGGCGGTCGCACGCGCGCTCGATGGTCATCCGCTGGTGGCGGCGGCCGAAGCGCGGGTCGGGGAAGCGCGGGCCGATGCCCAGGCGCTGTCCGCCGGGCCGCACGAGGTGGTCGTGCAGGGTATCGTTCAGCGCCGGGACGTGCGGGGCACGGGCATGGTTCCGGAATATGATCTGCAGTTCACCCGGCCGATCCGTCTGCCCGGCAAGGCGGCGCTCGACCGGCGGGCCGGGCAATCCGGCGTCCGGGCAGCCGAAAACCGGGCCGAGGATGCCCGCCATCAGGCCGCATTGCTGCTGTCGCGGCAATGGTGGGCCTGGCTTGGTGCCGCGGCCGAGGCGCGCACGCTGACGGATGTGGCGGCGATCATGGCCGATGCGGTCGCGGCCACGCGCATGCGGCTGGCGCTCAGGGATGCCAGCGCGCTGGAACTTGACCAGGCGCTGGCCGCCGAAGCCGCTGCGCGCGCGGGCGCAGCGCAGGCGGCGGCCCGGGCGACAGCGGCGCGTGCGGCTCTTGCGGCGAGCTTTCCCGATTTGCCGTTGCCCGCCTCTGCGCCGTCATTGCCGGAACCTGTCATGCCGGCTGAGGGCAGCGAGGTGCTGGCCGCGCTGGTGGTCGCGCGTAGTCATGAGATCGGCGCGACGGCGGCGGACCTTGATCGCGCCGAGGCGTTGAAGGCGCGCGCGGTGCGCGACCGCATCGCCGATCCCAGCATCGGCGTGCGGGCATTTTCCGAACAGGGCGGGAATGAGAAGGGGATCGGGCTGATCTTCTCGGTCCCTCTGGGTGGCCGGTCGCGTGCGGCCGCCGTCGACAAGGCGCGGGCGGCGAGCGTTGCCGCAGCGGCCGACCTTGCCGCCATGCGCGCGTCGATCGGCGCGATGGCGGCCGAAGAGGCGGCGCTTGCCACGGGCTATCTGGATGCCTGGCAGGACGCGCGCAGGGCGGTCGAGGCGTCGAACGCGGCGGCCGAACGGCAGCGGACCGGATACCGGCTTGGCGGCGTCGACCTGGCGGACCGGCTGCTGACCGAACGTCTCGCGCGCGACGCGGCGCTGGAGGAGGTTCGCGCCCGCACGGCCGCGCTCGAGACGATCACGAGGTTGCGGATCGACGCGCATACGCTGTGGCTGTCGGCGGACTCGCATCCGCCCTGACCGGCCCATTGTGCGCCCGGACAAAGAGCGTGTGAACCGGTGGACGGGGGGTCGGGGCGGTCGATGCCGGTGTGGGCCACATACGACAAAGCCCGGACCGCGAGGCCCGGGCTTTGCATCGATCCGGCCGGTGCCCGATCAGCCAAAAGCGACCTTCACCCGTGCACGGCGGCGCATGGCCGCGCCAGCGATGCCGAAGCCGCCGATCATCATTGCCCAGGTCGAGGGTTCGGGAACCGCGTTGCCGACAAGAAACTCCACCCGGTTCAGCTCGGTCGAGGTCCCGAAAGCGCCGGCGAGGTTGAGCGATCCGGTCAGCGTGAAGCTCTGCCGGAAATCGCCGCCGATGCGCCAATAATTGATCTGGCTTTCAGGGGCGGAGACGGTGTTCGGGGTGAGCTGAACGCCGTTCAGCATCAGGTCCGACAGGCTGATGTCGCCCGCACCGATCGCGCCGTCGCGGATCTGGATCTGCAGCAGATCGAGCGCGACACCGCTGAACGCCGACGACAGCCCGCCGGTGAAATTGGCGAACTGGAGCGCCGGTGCGCCGTTGATGGCGCTGCTCAACGTGTCGGTCGCGGCATCGTAGCTGAAGCTGAAATCGTTGCGCGTGCCCCAGGTCAGGTTCTGCGCGACGCGGTTGGCGCCGACGCCCAGATCGCTCCGCCCGAGATAGACTTCTTCCTGCGCGGCGCTGGTGGCGAAGGCGCGGTAACGCACGCCGCCCGCGCTCAGCGCCAGCGCCGAGGTGGACGACGCGCCGTCCAGGGTCGCGGCCGACGCCGGTGCGGCGGTCAGGGCAGCGGCGGCGACGGCAGCGGAGATAACGGCTTGGCGGATCATATCACATCCCTTGCTGGCAGACACGGCATGACAGCGCTGCCGTCCCTTGGTGAGCGGTGCGGACGTTACTCTGTAACATGGCCAGCCGAAAGGGTCGTTAACGATCCGTTTGCCATCTGTGCCGATTTGGGACGGCGCAGCGTCAGGCCGGTCGCGTGATCCGGCTCGCTTTCCGTCGCGGCTAGTGGCGCACCGCAGCAATGCACCTGCAAATTTCGGGATGAATCGCGCCAAAGGCAGGTCTTTCACCCAAATATTCAAATATGTTGAAATATTACATTCAAGGGAGATTGAAAACATTTCCGGTGTAAAATCGTCAAAAACGAGATACAGGTTTCAAACAGTCGAAAAAAAACAAATATGATAATGAAATACTAAATACTAGAGGAAAATGCCGCCATAACAAAAATCCGACATGAGGTCGGGCGGCGTATTTTGTTCGCCGGGGTGGCGCCGAGGCGTCGCCGGTGCTGGCTCCCTGACTGTCGCAAAACTGCCACAGTGGTCGATTTTTCGGCATGTTTTCGCGGATGCAGCATGTTAATGCATTGCCATCGCCAATCAGTGCAATAGCCTCGCCCCCTGCAACACCATTCTGCCGGGGGGCTCAAAATGACGATTTCACTCAGGCTGCGGCTGCTGGCCGGCGCGTCGATGATCGGCGCGCTCGCGGGGGCTGCGCAGGCACAGGCCGTGCCGCCGGCACCGGCGCAGAGCGCTGATACCGTTGCCAGCGATGAGCGCGAGGTGATCACCGTCACCGGCAGCCGCATCCAGCGCGATCCCAATGCCACCGCGCCGCTGCCGATCAGTTCCCTGTCGGCAGACGCGCTGCGTGCGGCGGGCAACAACGATGTCACCGCAACGCTGCGCCAGATCCCGGCGCTGCTCGCTTCGACGACCGTCGCCGATTCAATCGAACGGGGCGGAGCTGGCGTTGGCGTCGGTCAGGCGACGCTCAACCTGCGCCAGCTCGGTGCCAACCGCACGCTCGTCGTCGTTGACGGCTATCGCCATGTTTCGGGCGTCGCCGGCGCGCAGACCGTCGATGTGTCGACCATCCCCAATGCGCTGATCGAGCGGATCGACGTGCTGACCGGCGGCGCTTCGGCCGTCTATGGCGCGGACGCTGTGACCGGCGTCGTCAACTACATCCTCAAAAAGGATTTCCAGGGCATCGCGCTCGACGCCCAGGCGGGCATCTCGTCGCGCGGCGACGGCGAATCCTACCGGATCGAGGGCACTTACGGGCGCAACTTCGCCGATGGGCGCGGCAACATCACCCTGTCGCTCGGCTATACCGACGAGCGGGAAATCCTGTTCGGCGACCGCAGCTTCACCCGCGACAACGGCCGGGGCAACAACTCGACCGTCTATTCAAACCCGCTCAAGCGGTTCCAGAAGGGCGATATCGACGCAGCGTCGATGCCTAATTTCGCGTCTTATTTCCGCGTCGGCGGGCCGGGGCCGCGCGCGTCGCGGATCGCCTTCGGCCCGTCGATCCCGACCACGGCCCAGTTTGCAACGCTGTTCCCCGGCCGCACGCCCACTGCGGCGGAGGCTGCGCTGATGGCGCGCGCCGCAGAGTCGCCCAGCTTCGTCATCGGCCGCGCGCCGGTGTTTGCGATCAGCTCCAATGCCGGGCTGCTGTTCCGCGCCGATTTCGCGCGCTTCCAGACCGATCTCAACAATAACGGCATTGCCGATTGTAACGAAAGCTATGTCGGCTGGACGGGCTTTGGCGGCGGCGGCTGCTATGTCACCACGCCCAATGGCGGGGTGAAGATCTTCGAAGACGGCGTCATCTCGACCAGCCAGAACCAGTTTGGCGGCGACGGTGCGGTCGAACGCACCAATGAAAGCTCGCTGATCCCCGGATCGCAGCGTTTCTATGCCAATCTGCGGACCAACTACGAGTTCTCGGACGCGGCCGAGCTGTTCATCGACGCCAAATTCTCGCGCAACGTGGCCGTGTCGCGCAACAGCTACAACACCTTCTACGACTCGCTGCTGATCTTCCCGGACAATCCGTTCGTGCCGGCCGCGCTGCAGGGCGAGGCGGATGATGCAGGCGGCCTGCGCGTCAGCCGCGATTTCACCGATCTGGGACCGAACACCCAGCGGGCGGTGCGCCAGACCTACCGGCTGGTTGGCGGGCTGCGCGGCGAGATGACCGATCATCTGCGCTATGAGTTCGTCGCCAATTACGGCCGCACCGACAACAGCGTCACCCAGAGCAACTCGGTGCGTTATGACCGGCTGTTCGCGGCGATCGATGTGGTGCGCGGCCCCAATGGCCAGCCGATCTGCCGGTCGGACATCAGTTCGGTCCCGCATCCGGGGTCGGAAACCTTCCCGTTCATCGCGCCCGGCTTCTTCACTTTCCGGCCCGGCGACGGCCAGTGCCGCCCGGCCAACATCCTGCGCGGTGCCCAGTCGATCAGCCAGGAGGCGGTCGATTTCATCACCACGCCGACGACCGACCGGTTCCGCATCGAACAGACGGTGATTACCGCCAGCCTGACCGGCGACACCGGCGCGTTCCTGAACCTGCCGGGCGGTGCGGTGCAGTTTGCCGCCGGGGCCGAGTTCCGCCGCGAAAAGTCGCGCTCGCGCTTCTCCGATCTCGAACTGGGGCTGCTGCCGGCGGATTCGCCCGCCGGGCCGGCCGGCACCTTTATCGGTGACATCAGCCCGAACCAGCAGCTGATCTTCGATCCGTCGACCCGCACCCAGAATGCCGGCGGGGCGTTCGACGTGTTCGAACTGTTCGGCGAAATCTCGCTGCCGATCGTCAACGACAAGCCGTTCCTGCACGAACTGTCGCTGGGCGCGGCGGGCCGCTATGCCGATTATTCCACGGTCGGCGGCGCGTTCACCTGGAACGTCAACGGCACCTGGGCGCCGCTGCCCGATATCCGGTTCCGCGGCACCTATGCGGTTGCGATCCGGGCGCCCAACATCGCCGAGTTGTTCAACCCGGCCCAGGGGGCGACCTTCCGCCCCGCCGATCCGTGCGATCTGGTCAATCAGGGGGCGACGCCCAACCGGCTGCAGAACTGCATCACGGCGGCCACCGCACTCGGCATTCCCAATGCCGCGCAGTTCCTGTCGACCTATACCGATCCGTTGAGCGCCCGCTTTTCGGGCACCAGCGGCGGCAATCCCGACCTGACCGAGGAAGAGGCGACGACCTGGACGGTCGGTGCGGTCGTCCAGCCGCGCTTCGTGCCGGGGCTGACGCTGTCGGGCGACTATTATTCGATCCGCATCGACAATGCGATCGCGGCGGTGACCGCGCAGGACATCGTCAACACCTGCTATGACAATGCGACCTTCCCCAACCAGTTCTGCTCGCTGTTCGACCGCAACGGGCCGTCCGCCGGCCCGGCCACGTTCGGCTTCCGCTTCCTGCGCCAGACCCAGCTGAACTTTGGCCGCATCGAGACATCGGGTGTCGATTTCTCGATCAACTATGCGTTCAGCATCGCCAATGACTGGAAGTTCAACCTTGGCCTGAACGGCAACTGGACGGAGAAGGTCAATCGCTTCTTCGACCCGCTCGACCGGACGCTGGTCAACCCGGCGCTGGGCGAACTGAGCGTGCCGGAATGGTCGGGCGTCGGCACGATCAACCTGAACTACAAGCGACTGACGCTCGGCTATAATCTCCAGTTCATCCAGAGCACGGCGGTGGCGAGCGAAATCAACATCGAACGGCTCGACACCGAATTCGGCCCGGCCGGTCTGGCGCCCGATTACTGGATCCATGGCCTGTCGGTGAATTACGAGCTGACCGACAGGATCAACCTGTATGGCGGCGTCAACAACCTGACCGACAAGGAACCTTATCTGGCCAGCTCGGCCTATCCGGTCTCCGGCATCGGCCGCTTCTTCTTCGTGGGGGCGCGCGCCCGGTTCTGACCGGTCGCCGCGCCAGCACGCCGGGACGGCCGGTCCGATTGCATCGGATCGGCCGTTCTCGACTTTCGATTTGCCGCATTGTCCGAGCCGCCGGGCGACTTAACCCGGCTTGAAAATGCGTTAGTTCCGGAAAATCGGCAGGATAAGGGGCGTGGCGTTGGCCGCGCCCTTTTGCCTTTGGACGCCGCGTATCCGGTCCGCGCGGGCGGCGAGCCGCTGTCCTTCGGCAAGCGATACTGTCGCTGCGCGTTCGTCGAGCCTGTCCGCCTGTCGGTCCTGTTCGGTCATCGGTCCTGAACGTGTGATCGCGGCTTTGGGTCCGATCGATGGTCAGGCCCGGGACGCGTCGGGACCGGCGGCGCGGGCGGGCCAGCTTTCGGTGGGGATGACCGGCAGATCGTCGATCCGGCCGACGCCGGGTGCCAGATGCAGCCTGCCGCCATCGACGCGGATATGGCGCCAGTCCACAGCGTGCAGCGTCTCTCCGGTTCCGCTGACTCCGCTGCAACTGAGCACCGCATAGCGGATCCGCCCGCTGCCGCATTCGATCACTGCGTCGATGCACTGGCCGACGGGCTCGCCAGCACGGTCGCGCACCGGGGTTTCGATCAGCCAGGATGCCGGCATCAGGTCCTCGCCGGGGTCGATGCGGCTGGCCGCCCAGGCGCTGCGGCCGCCGCGTTCGAGCCGCGTGCGCCGCCCCAGCCAGCGCCAGACCCCGAACAGATTGACCGCGGTCAGGAACAGATTCTGCCAGACGAGGTTCATCTGCCCGGTCAGCAGGCCATAGCCGGTCCAGCCGACCGAGCCGATGGCAAAGACGGCAAAGCCCCAGCCCGTCACTCTCGGGCCCAGGCTGGCCGCCGTCATCACGGCGGCGATGGTTGTTGCAATGGGGGCGGCCCAGCCCAGACTGTCCTGCATCACGCAGGAACGCGGTCGTCGCAGGCGCGTTCCGGGGGCGGGCATGTTCACCCGCCGTGCCATTGTGTGACATTTTTAACGCAGGATGCTGCGACACATTATTCCAGCGCAGCGTGCGTTGACAGCAAGGTTATGACCTGATCCAAATGCAATAAATCACAGCGCCCGCCAAAAGGGCGCGTCCAGTCTGGGGAGGATGAAGAATGAAATCTGCGCGTTTTCTTGTGTCGTCTGCGGTTGCTGCTCTGTTTGCGACATCGCCCGTGCTTGCTCAGTCGGCCGCCGCGCCGCAGGATAACGCTACGGAAACGCAGGAACAGGAGAATGTTGCCGATATCATCGTGACGGCTGCCGGCCGCGCCCAGGTGGTGCAGGACGTGCCGATCGCCGTCAGCGTGCTGGGCGGTGAGCTGATCACCCGCGGCAACATCGTCGATGTGCGCGGCATCCAGCAGATCGCGCCGTCGCTGCAGACCACCACCGGCCAGTCGGCGGCGACCGGTACCGTGCTGCGCATCCGCGGCGTCGGCACGGCGGGCGACAATCCGGGTTTCGAGCCGGCGGTCGGCGTGTTCATCGACGGCGTGTTCCGCGCGCGTTCGGGCATCGCGCTTGCCGAACTGCCGCAGCTCGACCGCGTCGAGGTGCTGCGCGGGCCGCAGGGCACGCTGTTCGGCCGCAACACCTCGGCCGGCGCGCTCAACATCGTCACCGCCGGGCCGGCGTTCAACCTGGGCGGCTATGCCGAGGTCAGCTACGGCAATTATGACGAGCTGGAGCTGCGCGGCGGCATCACCGGCCCGGTGTCGGACACGCTCGCGCTGCGCCTCGACGGCGTCTATCACGTCCGCGACGGCACGATCCGCGACGTGAACAGCGACCGGTGGATCAACAATCTCGACCGCTATCTGCTGCGCGGCCAGGCGCTGTTCGAAAATGACGATGTCCGTTTCCGCCTGATCGCCGATTATGCGAAGACCGACGAACAATGCTGCGGCGCGGTCAACACCAACTCGTTCCTGCAAGGTCAGCCGGTGGCGCTGGGCGGGCCGGGCAACCCGGCGTTCGGCGCGGCCTTCGCCGCTGCCACCGCGATCCAGCAGGTCGCAGCCGCCGGTGGCCGCACCGGCATCGTCACCCCCTATCGCCCGAGCGAGCGGCGGATGGCGATCTCGCCCAACCGCGACTATCTGGAAGCGGTCAAGGAATGGGGCGTGTCGGGGCAGCTGGATTACACGCTGTCGGATTCGCTCAACCTGACCTCGATCACCGCCTATCGCGACTGGCAGGTGCGCCGGAACCAGGACGTCGATTTCTCGGGCGTCGACCGCGCCTATCGCGAGGGCTATCGCAACCGGTTCAAGAACTTCACCCAGGAACTGCGCCTGCAGGGCCAGGCGTTTGACGACAAGCTCGACTGGCTGGTCGGCGGCTTCTACCTCAATGAAACGCTGACGCTGCGCGACACGGTCCGCTTCGGCACCGAATCGAGCCAGTATGTCGATGGCTTCATCAGCAACCTCACCCGCTCGGCCACGCTGCCCACTGGCTTCCAGGTGTTCGGCACCCGCGCGGGCACGCCGCTCGTCGGTCAGGTGCTGCTGGCGTCGAACCCGGCGCTGGCCGGGGCTGCGGCGGCCGCCGGCCCGGCGGTGCTCGGCACCTTCCTGTCGCCTTTCCCCGGCACGCCCAATGGCGGCGGCCAGCAGGCCGATAACTACCGGGTCAAGACCAACGCGATCGCGCTGTTCACCCACAACATCCTCAGCATCACCGACGATCTGAAGCTGACCCTCGGCCTGCGCTACAATCGCGAGACGAAGAAGATCCGCGCCGATCTGAACTCGACGGTGCCGGCGTGCGGCTTCCTGCAGAACCCCAATGCCACGCTGCTGCGCGCCGGGCTTGCCGGCCTGCCGAGCGGGCTGGGCAGCGCGATCATCAACCTTGCCTGCAACCCGACGGTGAACTCGGAGTTCAACGGCATCTACAACGGCCGCCGCACCGATGAGGAGTTCACCGGCACGGCCAAGCTGTCCTATGAGATCAGCGACGCGGTGACGCTCTATGGCGGCTATGACCGCGGCTTCAAATCGGGCGGGTTCAACCTTGACCGCGGCACGTTCGACACCCGGCTGCTCGGCGGCAATGGCGCGCAGATCGAGGATCTGTCGTTCCGGCCGGAGACGGTCGACTCCTATGAAATCGGCCTCAAGACCAATTTCTCGAGCGCCTTCACCTTCAACGCGACGGTGTTCACGGCCGATTTCAAGAACTTCCAGGATCTGACCTTCATCGGCAACAACTTCCGCGTCACCTCGGTCGCCAAGCTGCGGTCGCGCGGGGTGGAGCTGGAATCGATCATCCGGCCGTATCGCGACCTGACGTTCAACCTCGGCTATTCCTACACCGACTCCCAATATATCGACGACCGCCTGAACGCGATCCCGGAACTGGCGGCGGGCAACCGCGCCCAGACCACCAACACCCCGCGCGACGTGGTGACGGTGGCGATGAACTGGACGCCGCAGCTGTCGGATTCGGTGGGGCTGAGCGTCTATACCGACATGCGCTATTCGGGCGAGACGCGCACGATCAACGTGCTCGGTTCGGAGCCGTTCACCGGCAATCCGGGCGTCGCCATCGTCAACGCCCGTGTCGGCCTGACCTTCCTGGAGCGCAAGCTGCTGGTCGAAGCCTATGTCGAGAATCTGTTCGACACCTATTTCAACGTGACCGCCTTCCCGATCCCGGAGCAGAGCAGCAACTTCGCCGTCTATCCGAACCTGCCGCGCTTCTACGGTGTGCGGGCGCGTTACACCTTCTGATTGCCGTGCGGCCGGGCCATTATGTCCCGGCCCGCAGATTTCGTTTCGGCCCCGCCCGGTATTTGCCGGCGGGGCCATTGTTTTTGCGGCGCGCACCCCCAACATGACAACCTATGATAGACGAGCTGCTGATGGACGACCTGATCGAAACCCCGGGCAAGCTGCCGGTGCCGCGCAAGGTCGCCGAGGCGATCCGCACCCTCATCGAATGGGCCGGCGACGACCCCGAGCGCGAGGGGCTGCGCGACACGCCGCTGCGCGTGGCGCGCGCGTGGAAGGAATATTGCCAGGGCTATGACGAGGATCCCGCCGTCCACCTGACCCGCACCTTCGAGGAGGTGGGCGGGTATGACGAGCTGGTGCTGCTCAAGGACATTCCGTTCCAGTCGCACTGCGAACATCATATGGCGCCGATCATCGGCAAGGCGCATATCGCCTATCTGCCGCGCCACCGCGTGGTGGGCATCTCCAAGCTCGCCCGCGTGCTGCACGGCTTTGCCCGGCGGCTGCAGGTGCAGGAACGCCTGACCGCCGAAGTCGCCGACTGCATCTGGACGCATCTCCAGCCGCTCGGCGTCGCCGTGGTGATCGAGGCAAGCCACAGCTGCATGACCGCGCGCGGCGTGCGCACCCCCGGCGTGGCGATGACCACCAGCCGGGTGATGGGCGTGTTCCGCGACGACGAACGCAGCCGCAAGGAAGTGCTGGCGCTGATGGGCTGCTAGGGCATTTTCAAGCTGGGTCGCCTCACCCGGCGACCCGGAAAATGCGCGAAACCAAACGTCCCGCGCGCGGGGCAGGGAGGCGTCATCAGCGCTCTCCGCTCCCCGAACAGATGCTTCCGCCCAAAAAAAACCGCCGCCCGGACGCTCCGGGCGGCGGTTTTTTTGTGTGCCGGTCGACGGCCCCGGGCGGGATCAGCCCTGGGCGTCGTCCTCGGCCGCCGGCGCGTCCGCGGCAATGGTGCCCGGCTCGGCATTCGGGTCGAACGCTTCGGTGAAGCCCGATTCGTCCTTTTCGAACATCTCGGCCATCACATCGACGCCCTTGGCCTGCAGCTCGGCTTCTTCCGGCGAGCGGGCGACGTTCACGGTGATCGTGACCGCCACTTCCGGGTGCAGCGCAACCTTGACCGTGTTGATGCCGATCGCCTTGATCGGCTTGTCGAGCACGATCTGGTTCTTCGCGATCTTGACGTCGGCGGCGGCCAGCGCCTCGACGATGTCGCGCACCGAAACCGAACCATAAAGCTGGCCGGTGTTCGACGCCTGACGGATCAGCGTGACCGACTTGCCGTCGACGGTGCCAGCGTCCTTCTCGGCGGTGGCGCGGCGGGCCGCGTTGTCAGCCTCGATCTGGGCGCGGTTGGCTTCGAAGACCTTGCGGTTGGCTTCGTTGGCGCGCAGCGCCTTCTTGCGCGGCAGCAGATAGTTGCGCGCAAAGCCCGGCTTCACCGACACGACATCGCCGATGCCGCCCAGCTTCTCGACGCGTTCGAGCAGAATAACGTCCATGGGGGCGGCTCCTTACTTCACGATATAGGGCAGGAGGCCGAGATGGCGGGCGCGCTTGATCGCCTGGGCGAGTTCGCGCTGCTTCTTGGCCGACACCGCGGTGATGCGGCTGGGAACGATCTTGCCGCGCTCAGAGACGAAGCCCTGGAGCAGACGGACATCCTTATAGTCGATGCGCGGCGCGTCCTTCGCGGAGAAGGGGCAGCTCTTGCGGCGACGGAAAAACGGGCGTGCCATGATTCTTGTCTCCCTCAGGCGTCTTCGCGCTCATCGCGGCGGCGACGGCTGTCGCGCTCGCTCTTGCGCATCATCACCGACGGGCCATTCTCATGGGCGTCGACGCGGACCGTCATGTAACGGATGACGTCTTCGTTGATCGCCGTCTGGCGCTCCAGCTCGGCAACCGCGCCGGCCGGCGCTTCGATGTCGAGCAGCACATAATGCGCCTTGCGGTTCTTCTGGATGCGATAGGCGAGGTTGCGCAGGCCCCAGGTCTCGGTCTTCACGACCTTGCCCTGCTGCTCCTCGATGATCTTGGTGGCGGCTTCCGCCAGCGCATCGACCTGGGCCTGGGCCAGATCCTGACGCGCGAGAAACACATGCTCGTAAAGCGGCATGGTCCGATGTCCTCACTGTTGGCCGATCGCTGACGCCGCCCCATGCGGACGCCCCTCCGGCTGTCGTCTGTCACAAATCAATGCTTTCGCAGCGGCGGGCGGATCGCCCGGTGCCGCGAAGCCGTCGCCCATGGCCGAAACCGCGCCAAAAGGCAAGGCGCATCGCAGCCCGGTCGGGCGGTTGCGGCCGCGCCGCCCTTGTGCAAAGCGCACCGGCCTGCGGAGGAACAGATCATGATGCGAGCTTTCATTTTTCCCGGCCAGGGGAGCCAGGCCGTCGGCATGGGCCGCGACCTGGCGGCGGCAAGTGCGGTCGCGCGCGAGGTGTTTCAGGAGGTCGACGACGCGCTCGGCCAGCATCTTTTCCGGCTGATGTGCGACGGCCCGGCCGATGCGCTGACGCTTACCGAAAATGCCCAGCCGGCGATCATGGCCAATGCGGTGGCGACGTTCCGCGTGCTTGAGCGCGAGGGCGGGATCAGCCTTGCAGACAAGGCGGCGTTCGTCGCCGGCCATTCGCTGGGCGAATATAGCGCGCTGTGCGCGGCGGGGGCGATCGATCTGGCGACCACCGCCCGGCTGCTCAAGCTGCGCGGTCAGGCGATGCAGGCGGCTGTGCCGGTGGGCGAGGGCGCGATGGCGGCGATCGTGAAGCTCGATTACGACGCTGTCGCCGAAATCGCCGCCGCCGCCGCCGAGGGTGAGGTGTGCGCGGTCGCCAATGACAATGCCCCCGGCCAGGTCGTCGTCTCCGGCCACAAGGCGGCGGTCGCGCGGGCGGGCGAGGGCGCCAAGGCGCGCGGCGGCCGGGCGCTGCCGCTGCCGGTGTCGGCCCCGTTCCACTGCCCGCTGATGCAGCCGGCCGCCGATGCGATGGCCGAGGCGCTGGCGGCGGTGGCGCTGCGTGCGCCGCTGGTGCCGGTCTATGCCAATGTCACCGCCGCGCCGGTCGCCGACCCGGCGGAAATCCGCACGCTGCTGGTGCAGCAGGTGACGGGCGCGGTGCGCTGGCGCGAAAGCGTGCTTGCCATGGCGGATGCCGGGGTGGCGCAGTTTGTCGAGTTTGGCGGGCAGGTGCTCGGCCCGATGGTCAAGCGCATCGCCCCCGATGCCGGGGCGACGAGCATCGTCACCATGGCCGATATCGAGGCGCTGGTCCGCGATCTGTGATGAAAACCGGTCCCGCCGCGCCGGTGCGCGACGGGACCATGCGGCCGGCGGCATTTCGCCGGTCAGGGAGGTTCAAATGTTCGATCTTTCGGGAATGACCGCGCTGGTGACCGGCGCATCGGGCGGGATCGGTTCGGCGATTGCCGCCGCGCTCGCCGGGCAGGGCGCGCGGGTGGCGCTGTCGGGCACCCGCGCCGAGGCGCTGGAGCAGGTGGCGGCGGGGCTGGCGCATGATCCGGTCGTGCTGCCCTGCAATCTCGGCGATGCGGCGGCGGTCGACGCACTCGTCCCGCGCGCTGTCGAGGCACTGGGCGGGCGGCTCGACATTCTGGTCAACAATGCCGGGGTGACGCGCGACAATCTGCTGATGCGGATGAAGGACGAGGAATGGGATCAGGTGATCCGCATCAACCTCGAAGCCGCGTTCCGCCTGTGCCGCGCCGCCGCCAAGCCGATGATGAAGGCGCGGTTCGGGCGCATCGTGTCGATCACCTCGGTCGTCGGCGCGACCGGCAATCCTGGCCAGGCAAATTATGCGGCGTCCAAGGGCGGGCTGACCGCGATGACCAAGGCGATGGCGCAGGAACTGGCCAGCCGGGGCGTGACCGTCAACTGCGTCGCGCCGGGCTTCATCACCTCGCCGATGACCGATGTGCTGCCCGATGCGCAGAAAGAGGCGCTGACCGGCCGCATCCCGGCGGGCCGGTGCCGCCCCTGCGCCGGGAGGCGCAGAAAAAAAACCGCGCCGTCAGGCGCGCAACAAACCACCAAGCATCGGAAAAAGGGTGACGGGACCACCATGGGCCGTTTGCCGGATTATCCTCTGACGCCCAAACGTCAGGTGGGGACCGTGTAGGTCGGACCTGGATCCGCCCAGGGACAGCCCCCGAGGATGTCTAATCGGCTCAGGGATAGTCTCAAAGGCGCGCACCGGGCAGTACCCGTCACCCTCAATCTAGGGCGTGGCGGCGCGATCCTCAAGATGCGCCGGCGCGGCTTTAGCCCCGCTCGCCGCCGTCGATCTGGTCGGCGATCTTTTCCATCCGCGCAGCGAGCTGCTCGATGGCCGCAGCAATTCCGGGATCAGGCGCCGTGTCGGGATGGTGCGCGATGGGTGACGCTCCGCCCCCGTCCCGCATCGCCTTGTCGCGCGCCGTGCGCAGATCGACCAGTTCGTCGGCGAGCAGCAGCGCGGCGAGCAGCAGCTGGCGCACCTCGTTGACGCCGCCGACCGCCGCGCGGGCCTGTGCCGCCTTGTCGTCGACCAGCCGTGCCAGCCGGCGCAGCTGGTCCTCCTCGCCGTCGCGGCAGGTGACGTCGTAGCGCCGCCCGCCAATCTCGATCGTTACGTCGGCCATATTTCCCCCTGGCGCACGTCCCTTAACGGCAGGTCAGCCCCGCCCGATCAGCCGGTCGAGCGCGGCGACCGCATCCTCGGTGCGCGCGCGCAGCTGCTGATGGGCTGCGCGCAGCGCCGTCAGTTCGGCATCATGCTGGTTCGGGCGATCGTCTGGCCGTTCCTGCCGCTCGGCATCCGCCGCTTCGGCGGCCAGGGCGCGCGCGGCCGCGGCCTCGAGCCGGGCGAGCGCCCGGTCCAGCCGTCCGATTGCAATGAAGGTCCGTTCGTCCGTCACAGGCCTGTCCGTCACAAAAGCGTCACTAGCATGTCGGGCGGGCCGCGCAAGCGACCGGCCCGCGCGCGGCGCGTCGACGTCAGCCGAGTTGACTTCGCCCAAGGCGAGGCCGCAAAGGGCGCGCAAATCCAGCGCGACTCGCGCGTCCCATAGTTCCGGAACCCGACATGACCGTAACGCACGACCAGCTCGCCAATGCCATCCGTGCTCTGGCGATGGACGCGGTGGAGGCGGCGAACAGCGGCCATCCGGGGATGCCGATGGGCATGGCCGATGTCGCGACCGTGCTGTTCACCCGCTATCTGCGCTTCGATCCCAAGGCACCGGACTGGGCCGATCGCGACCGCTTCGTGCTGTCGGCCGGCCATGGCTCGATGCTCATCTATGCGCTGCTGCACCTGACCGGTTATCAGCGGCCGACGATGGACGATATCCGCCGGTTCCGTCAGCTGCACAGCCCGTGCGCCGGCCATCCGGAGAATTTCGAGCTGCCGGGCGTCGAGACGACCACCGGTCCGCTTGGTCAGGGGCTGGCGACCGCGGTCGGCATGGCGATGGCCGAGCGCCATCTGAACGCGGTCTATGGCGACCGGCTGGTCGATCACCGCACCTGGGTGATCGCCGGCGATGGCTGCCTGATGGAAGGGATCAACCATGAGGCGGTGGGGCTGGCCGGGCATCTGGGCCTTGGCCGGCTGATCGTGCTGTGGGACGACAACCGCATCACCATCGACGGCGCGACCGACCTGTCGACCAGCGAGGATGTCGCGGCCCGCTACACCGCTTCCGGCTGGCATGTCGCGGCGTGTGACGGCCATGATCCGGCCGACATTGCCCGCGCGGTCGAAGAGGCGATGGCCGATCCCCGGCCGTCGCTCGTCGCCTGCCGCACGGTGATCGGCAAGGGCGCGCCCAGCAAGCAGGGCACCTCCGCCACCCATGGCAGCCCGCTTGGTGCCAATGAGGTCGCCGGGGCGAAGGCGGCGCTGGGCTGGACCGCCGCGCCGTTCGAGATCCCCGCCGACATTGCCGCCGCCTGGGCCGAGGCGGGCATGCGCGGTGCCGCGGCCCGTGCCGACTGGGAAGCGCGGCTGGCCGAAAGCGGCGATGCTGCCGGTTTCTATGCCCGCATGGCCGGGCAGGTGAGCGACGATTGGCTGAAGCCGCATGTCGCCGGGCTGCTCGCCAGCCCGCAGAAGATCGCCACCCGCAAGGCGTCCGAAATCGCGCTTGAGGCGATCAACGCCGCCCTGCCGCAGACCATCGGCGGTTCGGCCGACCTGACGGGGTCGAACAATACCCGCACCAAGGCGCTCAAGCCCTTCACCCGTGACGATTATGCTGGCCGCTATGTCTATTACGGCATCCGCGAGTTCGGCATGGCGGCGGCGATGAACGGCATGGCGCTGCATGGCGGCGTCATCCCCTATGGCGGCACCTTCCTGGTGTTTTCCGATTATTGCCGCCCGGCGATCCGCCTGTCGGCGCTGCAGCGCACCCGTGTCGTCTATGTGATGACGCACGATTCGATCGGGCTGGGCGAAGACGGGCCGACCCACCAGCCGATCGAACATCTGATGAGCCTGAGGCTGATCCCGGGGCTGGACGTCTATCGCCCGTGCGATGCGGTCGAGACCGCCGAATGCTGGGCGCTGGCGCTGGCGCGCGCCGACCGGCCGGCGCTGATCGCGCTCAGCCGCCAGAATCTGTCGCAGCTGCGCAGCGATGGCGACGACAATCGCTGTGCGCGCGGCGCCTATCGGCTGCGCGCCGCTACCGCGCCGCGCCGCGTCGTGCTGGTCGCGACCGGATCGGAGGTGGAGATCGCCGCCGCCGTTGCCGACCGGCTGGAGGCCGAAGGGATTGGCGCGGATGTGGTGTCGATGCCGTGCTGGGAGCTGTTTGCCGAGCAGCCGGCGGCATACCGCGCCGACATTCTGCCCGCCGATGCGCTCAAAGTGTCGATCGAGGCTGGCAGCACGCTCGGCTGGCAGATCCACACCGGGCAGAACGGTCTCAATATCGGCATCGACAGTTTCGGCGCATCGGCGCCGGCGGGCGACCTGTTCACCCATTTCGGGCTGACGCCCGACCATATCGTGCCGCGGGTGCGCGCGGCGCTCGGCCAGTAAGGGAGCAAGGGACATGGCTGTTAAGGTTGCGATCAACGGTTTCGGGCGCATCGGGCGTCTGGTTGCGCGGGCGATGCTGGAGCGTGGCGACAGCGCGCTCGAACTGGTGGCGATCAACGATCTGGCCGATGCCAAGTCCAATGCCTGGCTGTTCAAGCGCGATTCGGTGCACGGCAAATATCCGGGCGAGGTCGCGGCCGATGGTCAGGATCTGGTGATCGACGGCCGCCGCATCCGCGTGACGGCGGAGCGCGATCCCGCCGCGCTGCCGCACAAGGAACTGGGCATCGATCTGGTGCTTGAATGCACGGGCTTCTTCACCGACCGCGCGGCGTGCGAAAAGCATCTGGCGGCGGGCGCGGGCAAGGTGCTGATCTCCGCCCCCGGCAAGAATGTCGACCTGACCGTCGTCTACGGCGTCAATCATGACCGGCTGACCGCCGATCACCGCATCGTCTCCAACGCCTCGTGCACGACCAACTGCCTCGCGCCGGTCGCCAAGGTGCTCAACGACGCGCTGGGCATCGAACGCGGGCTGATGACCACGGTTCACGCCTATACCAACGACCAGAAGATCCTCGACCAGATCCACCCCGATCTGCGCCGTGCGCGCGCGGCGGCGATGTCGATGATCCCCACGACCACGGGCGCGGCGCGCGCGGTGGGCGAGGTGCTGCCCGAGCTGAAGGGCAAGCTCGACGGGTCGGCGATCCGCGTGCCGACGCCGGACGTGTCGCTCATCGACCTGACCTTCACCCCCGGCCGCGACACCTCGGTCGATGAAGTCAATGCGCTGCTCAAGGCGGCGGCCGACGGCGCGATGAAGGGCGTGCTCGACTATTCGGACGAGCCGCTGGTGTCGATCGACCTGCTGCACAGCCCGGCCTCGTCGACCGTCGACAGCCTGGAGACGGCGGTGATCGACGGCAAGCTGGTCCGCGTTGTCAGCTGGTATGACAATGAATGGGGCTTTTCCAACCGCATGGTCGACACCGCGACCGCGATGGCCCGCTTCTAACGGCCGGCGGGGGCGGGGCCGGACATGGGAACTGCCATGGGCGCGACGGGGGTGCTGGCCGGCATCGCGTCGCGCACCGGCCCCCGTGCTCCGATGGTCCCGGCCGAAAGCGGGCGGCTGAGCCTTGATCTGGGGCTGGTCGGCGACTGGCGCGGCGTGGTCCGCGCCGGCAAGACCCGGCGGCAGATCTCGCTGATCGAGGCCGCGGACTGGCAGGCGGCGGTGGCCGAGCTTGCCGCCCGGCCCGATGCCGATCCGGCGGCGCTCGCCGCGCTGGCCGGGGCATGGCAGCTGCGCCGCGCCAATCTGCTGGTCGAGGGGCTGGACCTGCCCCAGCGCCCCGGCGCGGTGATCCGCATCGGCCGCACCGCGCGCGTTCAGATCACCGTCGAATGCGATCCCTGCACGCGCATGGATGAAATCGCCCCCGGCCTGCAGGCCGCGCTCCGCCCCGACTGGCGCGGCGGCGCACTCGCCCGGGTGGTGGATGAAGGCGATATCCGGGTCGGCGACCCGATCATCATCGAGGAATGAACATGGCATATAAGACGCTCGACGATCTGGGCGATGTCCGCGGCCGCCGCATTCTGGTGCGCGAGGACCTGAACGCGCCGATGGCCGAGGGCCGGGTGAGCGACGATACCCGGCTGCGCGCCGCCGTGCCGACGCTGGCCGAACTGGCCGACAAGGGCGCGATCGTGCTCGTCCTCGCGCATTTCGGCCGCCCCAAGGGGCAGCCGCGCGCCGACATGTCGCTGCAGCCGATTGCGGCGCCGCTGTCCGACCTGCTTGGCCGGCAGGTGCATTTCATCCCCGATTGCGAGGGACCGATTGCCGAGGCCGGGGTGGGCATGCTGCGCGCGGGCGAGATTGCGCTTCTCGAAAACACCCGCTTCCACAAGGGCGAGGAAAGCAACGATCCCGCGTTGGTCGCGGCGATGGCGCGGCTGGGCGAGTTTTACGTGAACGACGCCTTTTCCGCCGCCCACCGCGCCCATGCCTCGACCGAGGGGCTGGCGCGCGCGCTGCCCGCCTTTGCCGGGCGGCAGATGGAGGCGGAGCTGGCGGCGCTGCAAAAGGCGCTGGGCGCGCCCGAACATCCGGTCGCGGCCGTCGTTGGCGGGGCCAAGGTGTCGACCAAGCTCGACGTGCTCAACCATCTGGTCGCCCGTGTCG
The DNA here is from genome assembly GCF_059803575.1 of Sphingomonas sp. URJC2. Classification (NCBI taxonomy): domain Bacteria; kingdom Pseudomonadati; phylum Pseudomonadota; class Alphaproteobacteria; order Sphingomonadales; family Sphingomonadaceae; genus Sphingomonas; species Sphingomonas sp. URJC2. Next base: position 50,780 of record NZ_JAPFGX010000004.1, on the reverse strand, counting down.
ATCATCTGATCATCGGCGGCGGCATGGCCAACACCTTCCTTGCCGCGCGTGGGGTGAATGTCGGCAAGTCTTTGTGCGAACATGATCTGACCGGCACGGCCGAGGCGATCCTGGCCGCTGCCGACCGGGCGGGCTGCACCGTCCACCTGCCCTATGACGTGGTGGTGGCGACCGAGTTTCGCCCCAATCCGCCGACCCGCACCGTCAATGTGCATGAGGTGGCGGCCGATGAGATGATCCTCGATATCGGCCCGGCGGCGACCGAGGCGCTGGCCGATGTGCTCAAGACCTGCCGCACGCTCGTGTGGAACGGCCCGTTGGGCGCGTTTGAAACCGCGCCGTTCGATGTCGCGACCGTGTCGCTGGCGCGCACCGCGGCGGCGCTGACCGCCGAAGGGTCGCTGGTGTCGGTCGCGGGCGGCGGCGACACCGTGGCCGCGCTCAACCAGGCGGGGGTGGCCGATCAGTTCACCTTCGTGTCGACCGCGGGCGGCGCGTTCCTTGAATGGATGGAGGGCAAGGAACTGCCGGGGGTGCGCGCGCTCGCCGGGTAACGGCCCGCCGCCTCTTGCCCGCCGCCTCTTGCCCGGCGGCCGGGCTTGCGTCAGACTTTCTGGACGGGTGCCGGTGTCGGTGCCGATGGACGTTCAGGGGGCGTGCATGGCGGACGGGCATGTTGCGATCATCACCGGGGCGTCGTCCGGGGTCGGCCTGTGGGCGGCGCGGGCGCTGGCCGAGCGGGGCTGGCAGGTCGTGATGGCCTGCCGCGATCTCGACCGCGCGGCGCGGGCGGCGGACGCGACCGGCATCGATCCGGACCGGCGGCGGCTGATGGCGCTCGATCTTGCCGATCTCGACGATGTGCGCCGCTTTGCCGCTGCGTTCGATGGGCCGGGGGCGCGGCTCGATGCACTGGTGCTCAATGCTGCCGTCTATATGCCTCGCCTCGCCGCGCCGCTGCGCTCCGCCCAGGGGTTCGAACTGAGCGTTGCGACCAATTATCTCGGCCATTTCCTGCTCGCCCGGCTGTTGCTGCCGCTGCTCGCCCGCGCGCCGGCACCGCGCCTCGTCACGCTCGGCACGGTGACGGCGAACAGTGCCGAGTTTGGGGGGCGCATCCCGATTCCCGCCCCGGCCGATCTGGGCGACCTGTCGGGGCTGGAGGCCGGGTTCCGCGATCCGGTGGCGATGATCGACGGCAAGCCGTTCCGGCCGGGCAAGGCGTATAAGGATTCCAAGCTCGCCTGCATGATCATGAACCGCGAGTTTCACCGCCGCCATCATGCCGAGACCGGGATCGTGTTTTCGACCCTCTATCCCGGCTGCGTCGCCGATACGCCGCTGTTCCGCCACGCGCCGGCGGCGTTTCGCAGCATCTTTCCCTGGTTCCAGAAGAATGTGACCGGCGGCTATGTGTCGCAGCCGCTGGCCGGGGAGCGGGTGGCCGAGGTGGTCGCCGATCCGGGCTTTGCCACTTCGGGCGTGCACTGGAGCTGGGGCAACCGCCAGGTCCCCGGCCGCGCCCCGTTCAGCCAGCCGCTGAGCGCGCGCGGGACCGACGAGGCGCGCAACCGGCGGCTGTGGGACCTGACCGAAAATCTGGTCGGGCTGGGCGCGCCGCGGCGGATCGAGATTACGGCCTGATCGGCGGCTCGGCTCCGGCCGGCGCTTCGCCCGCTGCCGGGGACAGGCCATAGGGCGCGACCAGCGCCCAGATATGGGCCGGGATCATGTGCTTCATCCGCCTCGGTTTTTCGCGGCGCAGGTGCAGCACCGTCTCGATCGCCTTCATCTCCACCCGGGCGCGGGCAAACTCCAGCCCGCGCGGGCCGATGCGCGGCATCAGCCGGGCGACGATGGGCCGCACCCAGCCCGGCATCCGCCTGAGCGGCAGGCCGCCCGCCGCGCGCGCGACATTGGCCAGGAAACCGCGCACCGCCCCGGCGCGCCGCCCGGCGCTGACCAGCGGGGACAGGGTCAGCTCGTCACCGAGCAGATCGAGAAGCGCCAGCCCGCGATCGTTGCGCGCGATCAGCCATTGTTCGCCGGTGCCGCCCATATAGCCGACGGTCAGATCGGCGAGCGCATTGGTATAGTCGACACAGGTGCGGCAGGTGAGCGGGAAGAAATCGGGCGGCAGATCGGCCAGCGGCAGCATCAGGAACGGGATTTCGCGTCGCGTGCCATCGGCAAAGCGCAGCTCGACATGATAATCGGCGCGGAACTCCAGATAGGTGATCGTCTCCGGCCGGTCGGTCAGCAGCGCCAGAAAAGCGTGGAAGCGCTCGGTGGTCGTATTGTCCGAACAGGGCGTGCCGATCACGTCGATCCGTTCAAAGCCGAGCTTGTCCTCGATCGCGCGCAGCGCATGGACCTGGCAGGGAATGCCGATCACCGCGATCCGCTTGTGCCCGGCCGCTGCCGCCGGTTCGAGCAGCGCAAGCAGCGGGGCATAGCCCATGCGCATGCCGCGCACGCGCGCCATCCCCTCGGCGCGGGTGACGATCACCGGCTGCGGCCGCCAGCTGTCGTCGGGGTCGGGGGCCATGGTCAGCACCGCATCGACCGCGCCTGTCGCCAGCAGCCTCTCGCCGATGCGCGTCGTGATCCCCGTCCATTGCGCGCCGGGCAGCGGGGCCGTCAGCCGTGCGCGCGCCATGCGGACGAACGGGCCGAAAAACAGCTCATCGGGCCGTTCGGGATCGCGCGCCCGGCCATGGACGCGGCGTTCCATCGCCGCATAATCGGGGCGGATGAACTGGCAGGCGGTGCCGCACTGGCCGGCATCGCGCAGCCGCGACACGCCGCAATCGGTGCACAGGCCGCGCGGTGCGGCCGGGCCGATGGGCGGTGCCCAGACCGGATCTGCTGGCCCCGTTGCCGTCATTCTGCGTCCCCCCGGCCCGTTATCGGGCTGTGGCCAAGGCTGCCCGATCGGCGCGGGGGCGGCAAGCCCGTGTGCCATGTGGCGCGCGGGCGTCCCGGGATGAACCGCCGGGGCTTGCGGCCGGCGTTGCCGGGGCGCGGATCGCCCGCTAACAGGCCGCCACGAAGACCATTGCCAGAAGGGGTGCGATGATGACGCCGACCGTCAAAGCGATTCTCGACAAATATGAATCCGACAATCCGGGGGTGAAGGCCAATCTGGCGCGCATCCTGATGCAGGGCCGGCTGGGCGGCACCGGCAAGCTCATCATCCTGCCGGTCGATCAGGGCTTCGAACATGGCCCGGCGCGCAGCTTTGCGGTCAACGAGCCGGCCTATGACCCCCATTATCATTTCCAGCTGGCGGTCGATGCCGGCCTGTCGGCCTATGCCGCGCCGCTCGGCATGATCGAGGCGGGGGCGGACAGCTTTGCCGGCCAGATCCCGACCATCCTCAAGGTCAACTCGGCCAATAGCTGGGCCAATGCCAAGGACCAGGCGGTGACCGCGAGCGTCGACGACGCGCTGCGCCTCGGCTGTTCGGCGATTGGCTTCACCGTCTATCCGGGTTCGGACCATTTCTTTGAACTGGCTGAGGAAATCCGCGAAATGTCGCTGGAGGCCAAGTCGGTCGGCATCGCGACCGTGATCTGGTCCTACCCGCGCGGCGGCGACATTTCCAAGGATGGCGAGCTGGCGCTCGACGTCGGGGCCTATGCCGCGCACATGGCGGCCCTGCTTGGCGCGCACATCATCAAGGTCAAGCTGCCGAGCGACCATATCGAGCAGAAGGACGCCAAAAAGGCCTATGAGGGCGGCGACTGGTCGACCCAGGCCAAGCGCGTCGCCCATGTCGTCAAGTCGTGCTTCAACGGCCGCCGCATCGTCGTCTTCTCGGGCGGCGCGGCCAAGGGGGCCGATGCCGTCTATCAGGACGCGCGCGACATTCGCGACGGCGGCGGCAATGGCTCGATCATCGGCCGCAACACCTTCCAGCGCCCGCGCGACGAAGCGCTGGCGATGCTCGACCGGCTGGTCCGCATCTATAAGGGTGAGGAATAAGCGGCGGCTAATAAGCCGGCCGGCGGGGTGGGGCGGGGACCGTCCTGCCGCATCCCGCCCCGCCAGCTTGACGCCCGGCCGGGCGGGGGCCAAGCAGCCGCGATGTCTGACGATCTGCTGCCCGCAACGCCCAATCCGGCCTTTGCCGAAATGTTCGCCCGCGACGATGCGCGCGGGCCGTGCCAGCTTTACCTGATCTCGCCGCTGGAAACCGGCGGCGATTTTCCCGACCGGCTGGCGCGCGCGCTCGCCGCGGCGCCGGTCGCGGCGTTCCAGTTCCGCGTGAAGGGAATCGACCAGCACAAGGCGGCGGCGCTCGCCGCGCCGCTGCTCGACATCTGCCGCGCGCATGACACCGCGTTCATCGTCAATGATTCGGTCGCGCTCGCCAAAAGGCTGGGCGCGGACGGCGTCCATCTGGGGCAGGGCGATGGCGATGTGCGCGAGGCGCGGGCGGCGCTCGGCCCGGCGGCGCAGATCGGCGTGACCTGCCACAACAGCCGCCATCTGGCGATGGAGGCGGGCGAGGCCGGGGCCGATTATGTCGCGTTCGGCAGCTTTTACCCGACCACGACCAAGCCGGTGTCGCACCAGGCCGATCCCGCTTTGCTCGGCTGGTGGGCGGCATTGTTCGAGCTGCCGTCGGTGGCAATCGGCGGCATCACCGCCGACAATGCCGGGCCGCTGATCGCCGCCGGGGCCGATTTCATCGCCGTGTCGGCAGGCGTCTGGGCCGCGCCGGAGGGCGAGGCCGAGGCGGTGCGGCGCCTGACCGCGCTGTTCTGACCGCGCCCGTCCGCCTGAACCGGTCCGCCTCAATCGGTCTCCCTGAATCGCTCTGGCCGTCCTGTTTCGGGCCGGGGGACCGGAGCCATGGCGCGGCGCGCGCTTGCCCGCGCGGGCGATGGCGGCTAGAGGGCGCGCCGGCTCTTTTCTCATCAGCGAGACGGTTCATGAAGATCAGCGGCGTCGACATTCGCCCCGGCAACATCATCGAGTTCGAAGGCGGCCTGTGGCGGGCGGTGAAGATCCAGCACACCCAGCCCGGCAAGGGCGGCGCCTATATGCAGGTCGAGATGAAGAACCTGATCGACGGGCGCAAGACCAACAACCGGTTCCGCTCCGACGAGCGCGTCGAGCGCGTGCGGCTCGACACCAAGGATTTCCAGTTCCTCTTCCGTGACGGCGACCAGCTGACCTTCATGGACAAGGAAACTTACGACCAGATCACCCTGTCGACCGACATGCTGGGCGACGAGGTGGCGTTCCTGCAGGACGGGATGGACGTGATCCTGGAACTGCACGAGGAAAAGCCGATTTCGGTGCAGCTGCCCGACACGATCGAGGCGACCATCGTCGAGGCCGATGCCGTGGTGAAGGGGCAGACCGCCTCGTCCAGCTACAAGCCGGCAGTGCTCGACAATGGCGTGCGCGTGATGGTGCCGCCGCATATCGCCAGCGGCACGCGCATCGTCGTCGACGTCTATGCGCGCGAATATGTGAAGCGGGCGGACTGATCCGCCCCGTTTCCCTGTGACCCGATGGCCCGGCGCGCGTGCGCCGGGCGGAGATTGATGCAATGCCTTCCCATTCCGGCCTGCTGACTGTCATGGAACGCGCCGCCCGCAAGGCGGGGCCGCGCCTGCGCCGCGACTTCAACGAGGTCCAGCACCTTCAGGTGTCGCGCAAAGGCCCGGCCGATTTTGTGTCGATGGCCGACAAGCGCGCCGAGCAGACCCTGGTCGAGGAACTGCGCAAGGCGCGGCCCGACTGGGGCTTTCTGCTTGAGGAAGGCGGCATCATCGAGGGCGATCCGGCGAAGCCGCGCTGGATCATCGATCCGCTCGACGGCACGTCCAACTTTCTGCACGGCATTCCGCATTTCGCGATTTCCATCGCGGTCGAGGAGCCGTCGGGCGAGGTGACGACCGGCCTGATCTATCAGCCGCTGACCGATGAAAGCTTCTGGGCCGAAAAGGGGCGGGGGGCGTGGCTGCAGGATCAGCGGCTGCGCGTGTCGTCGCGCCGCAACCTCGATGAGGCGCTGGTCGCCACCGGCATCCCGTTCAAGGGCCATGGCGACATGGCGCAATGGGCGCGGATCTTCGGGCTGGTCGCGCCCGAAGTGGCGGGCATTCGCCGCCTCGGCTCGGCGGCGCTCGACCTCGCCTGGGTCGCGGCGGGCCGGTATGACGGCTTCTGGGAATCGGGGCTGAATGACTGGGACGTCGCCGCCGGCATCTTGCTGGTGCGTGAAGCCGGCGGGTTCGTGACCGATTTTCGCGGCGGGGACCGGCCGCGCGAGCGGCGCGAGGTGCTGGCCGCGAATGACGCGCTTCAGTCCAAGCTGCACAAGCTGGTTGCCACCGCGCTGCGCTGAGCGCCGCCGGCCGCGCCGGGTTCAGTCGCCCGGCGTCCACACATAATCGCCGCCGCCTGCCGTGCCGCCTTCGGTCGCACGCGCATCGGGCGCGATGGTCAGGTGCAGCCGCCCGGCCTTGATCGCATAGGCGCGCACCCGGTCGAGATCGGCGGCCAGCCGGTCGAGATTGCCCGGCAGGCAGCCGCGCATCGTTGCCGCGATGGGACCGATGGTGATCGACCCTTTCGCCGCCCGGCCGTTCTTTGCCGCCCAGCGCCCGGTGCCGCGATTGCATGACAGCCGCGCGGTCAGCCGTCCGCCCTCCTGAAAGCCGAGCTGGTAGACTTCGCTCTCGGCCGGACGGATCGGCGCGCCGCCGCCGGCGGGCCGATATTCGGTGAGCGTCCAGACCGGCCCGACCAGCGATGGCTGGCGGGCAGAGGCCGGGGGGCGGGGGCTGCCCCACGCCCCCGTCGCGCCACAGGCGGACAGCAGCAAGGCAATCAGAACCGGTCGGCGCATCCTCATCCTCCCTCAAGCCGCATGCGCCCGGCGATGGCCGGGCGGGCGGCGCTCAATCGTCCTTGCCCGCCACGAACGCCTGAAACCGCGCCATCAGCCGCGTCCACAGATCCAGATCGTTGCGGAACAGCGCGCCGCCGATCGATGCCTGTTCGAGGTTGATGTCATATTCGATGTTCACCTCGCCCTTGTCGTCCAGATAGGCGCGGCCGAACCGGTGGGTGCGGTTCCACTGGTTGATCCGCTCAAGGCTGATCTTGTCGGTCCAGCCGGCATAGAATTGGATCTCGCCGCAGCCGGTGCCGTTCTCGCAGCCATAGAAGAAGATCGAGAAGCGCGCGCCGCCCGAGGCGCTGTGGATCAGCGGATCGCCGGCCGAATCCTTGGTCAGTTCGGCCTTGTAGCCCGCATCCTGCAGCGCCTTGGCGACCGATTGCGGCGTGGCCGAGACCGGGGCCGTCGCCTGCGCGCCCGCGCGGCTGTTGACCGGCCCGGGAACCGTGATGGCCAGAGCGAGCGCCAGGCCGGCTATAATGGGTTGCATGAGGCTGTTCTCCCTGTTTGCGCCGGGCCTGATCCTAAGCGCCGATCATCGTTTCCAACAGCCTTTTCAATCGATGCCGTCGCCTGTGCGGCCGGGTTTTTTCCGGAGCCGGGAAATGGTTGCGTCGGCCGCGCGAGCGGCCTAGATGGCCGCCCAAGTCCGCCGGGTGTGCCGGTTCGGGTGGCTTGTGATTGGAGTTGAACATGGCGTCCGTCGCCGCCGGCTATCTGCCGATCCTGCTGTTCCTCGCCGTGGCGCTGATCCTGTCCTGCGCCTTTGTGTTCCTGCCGATGGCCGTGTCGCGGCTGACCGGCGCGCACAAGCCCTATCCCGAAAAGCTCAGCGAATATGAATGCGGCTTTCCCGCGTTCGAGGACAGCCGCAGCCAGTTCGACGTGCGTTTCTATCTGGTCGCGATCCTGTTCATCATCTTCGACCTCGAAGCTGCGTTCCTGTTTCCCTGGGCGGTGTCGCTGATGGGCACCGGCTGGGCGGCATGGGCCGCGATGATGATTTTCCTGGGCGAGCTGGTGCTCGGCTATGTCTATGCCTGGAAGAAGGGAGCCCTAGAATGGGAGTGACGCTCAGCCCCGCCGGACAGGCGGTGCCGCCCGCAGGGACGGCCCCCGATCAGGCGTTCTTCAATGATCTGAACAGCGAGCTGACCGACAAGGGCTTTCTCGTCACCTCGACCGAGGAGCTGTTCCAGTGGGCGCGCACCGGCTCATTGTGGTGGATGACGTTCGGCCTGGCGTGCTGCGCGGTCGAGATGATCCACGTCAACATGCCGCGCTATGACCTTGAGCGGTTCGGCGTCGCCCCGCGCGCCAGCCCGCGCCAGTCGGACGTGATGATCGTCGCCGGCACGCTGTGCAACAAGATGGCCCCGGCGCTGCGCCGCGTTTACGACCAGATGTCGGAGCCGCGCTACGTCATCTCGATGGGCAGCTGCGCCAATGGCGGCGGCTATTATCATTACAGCTATTCGGTGGTGCGTGGCTGCGACCGCATCGTGCCGGTCGACATCTATGTCCCCGGCTGCCCGCCGACCGCCGAAGCGCTGCTTTACGGGATCATGCAGCTGCAGCGGAAGATCCGCCGCGAAGGGACGATCGAGCGGTGACGATGCTTTCCCCCGCCCCGCGACAGGCGAGCAATGACGGCGTGATCGCGGCGATCGCGCCGGTGCTGGGCGACCGGCTGGTGGACGCTGTCGAGCATGTGTTCGAAGTGACGCTGACCGTGCGCTGCGATGCCGTGGTCGAGGTGCTGCGCACGCTGCGCGACGATTTCGGCTATCAGCAGCTGATGGAGATTGCGGGTGTCGACTATCCCGACCGGGCCGAGCGGTTCGAGGTCGTCTATCATCTGCTCTCGCTGACCAAAAACCACCGCATCCGGGTGAAGCTGTCGACCGACGAGGCGACGCCGGTGCCGTCGGTGACCGATCTGTGGCCGGTCGCCGGCTGGCTGGAGCGCGAGGTTTACGACATGTACGGGGTGCTGTTCGACGGCAATCCCGATCTGCGGCGCATCCTGACCGATTATGGCTTTCGCGGCCATCCGCTGCGCAAGGATTTCCCGCTGACCGGCTATGTCGAGATGCGCTATTCCGAAGAGCATAAGCGCGTGATCTACGAACCGGTGCGGCTGACGCAGGATTTCCGCGCGTTCGATTTCACCAGCCCCTGGGAAGGGGCCGATTATGTGCTGCCGGGCGATGAAAAGGCCGGCGGCCATCAGCCGGCGGCGCAGGGTGCGCCGACGCCGCTGACCGCCGATCAGATTGCCCGTGCCGGCACGATCAATGTGTCGGGCGGCGCGGCGGCGGACCGGCCGCAGGGCAAGAATGGCGATCAGCCGGAGGGCAAGAATGGCTGAGGCGATCAGCGATCTCCAGACGTCGGACGCGGCCGCTGCGCCCGCCGGCGATGTCGAGATCCAGAATTACACGATCAATTTCGGGCCGCAGCATCCGGCCGCGCACGGCGTGCTCCGTCTGGTGCTCGAACTGGACGGCGAGATTGTCGAGCGGGTCGATCCGCATGTCGGGCTGCTGCACCGGGGCACCGAAAAGCTGATCGAGACGCGCACCTATTTGCAGTCGGTGCCCTATTTCGACCGGCTCGATTACGCATCGCCGATGGCGCAGGAATATTCCTATGTGCTGGCGATCGAAAAGCTGCTCAACGTCGAAGTGCCGCTGCGCGCGCAATATCTGCGCGTGTTCTGGGCTGAGCTGACGCGCATCAAGAACCATCTGCTCAACCTGGGCAGCCATGTCATGGACGTGGGCGCGATGACGCCCAATCTGTGGCTGTTCGAGCTGCGCGAAGACTGCATGAACTTTTACGAGCGGGTGTCGGGCGCGCGGATGCACGCCGCCTATTTCCGCCCCGGCGGCGTCCATCAGGACGCGCCGGTCAAGCTGCTCGCCGACATTGCCGACTGGCTCGACACGCGGCTGCCGCGCCTGTTCGAGGACGCGATGAGTCTGGTGGTCGACAACCGCATCTTCAAGCAGCGCAATGTCGACATCGCGACCGTCAGCAAGGACGATGCGGTGCGCTGGGGCTTTTCGGGGCCGATGATCCGCGGGTCGGGCATCCCTTGGGATCTGCGCAAGTCGCAGCCCTATGACGTGTATGACCGGATGCAGTTCGACGTGCCGGTCGGCACGCGCGGCGACTGTTACGACCGGTTCATGGTGCGCGTCGAGGAAGTGCGCCAGTCGGCGCGGATCATGAAGCAGTGCCTGTCGGAAATGCCCGAGGGGCCGGTGCTCAGCCTCGACCGCAAGGTCGCGCCGCCCAAGCGCGGCGAGATGAAGCGGTCGATGGAAGCGCTGATCCATCACTTCAAGCTCTACACCGAAGGCTTTCACGTCCCGGCCGGCGAGGTCTATGTCGCGACCGAAAGCCCCAAGGGCGAGCTGGGCGTCTATCTGGTGTCCGATGGCACCAACAAGCCGTGGCGGTGCAAGATCCGGCCGACCGCGTTCAGCCATCTTCAGGCGATGGACATGATGTGCAAGGGCCACATGCTGGCCGACGTCACCGCCATTCTGGGGGCCATCGATATCGTGTTCGGGGAGTGTGATCGGTAATGGCGGGTGCAGTGCAGATCCCCGACGAGGCCGAAGTCCGCGCGCGCTGGGGCGCGTTCGCCTGGACGGCCGATAATGAAGTAAAGGCGCGCGAGATCATCGCCCGCTATCCGGCCGGGCGGCAGCATTCGGCGGTGATGCCGCTGCTCGATCTTGCCCAGCGTCAGGTGGGCGCGGAAACGCAGACCCAGGGCTGGCTGCCGGTGCCGGTGATCGAATATGTCGCCGCGCAGATCGAGATGCCGTTCATCCGCGCCTATGAGGTCGCGACCTTCTACACCATGTACAATCTGGCCCCGGTCGGCCGCTATCATGTGCAGGTGTGCGGGACGACGCCGTGCATGCTGCGCGGCTCCGACGATGTGATGGCGGCGTGCAAGTCCAAGGGGCTGGCCAAGGGGCAGACGACGCCCGACGGGCTGTTCACCCTGACCGAGGTCGAGTGCATGGGCAATTGCGCGTCCGCGCCGATGGTCCAGATCAACGACGACAATTACGAGGATCTGGATTTCGACCGCACGGTCGCCATCCTCGATGCATTGGCGCGCGGCGAAACGCCCAAGACCGGCACGCAGGAGCCGGGGCGGCACACGGTCGAGCCGCTGGGCGGGCCGACGACGCTGACCGCGATGGTCGGCGCCAATCATGATTATCGCGGAGAGTGGCAGTGACCCGCGCGGCCACGGCCGGCGCACCGGTCATCGGCATCATCTTTCTGGCGCTGGCGATCCTCAAGTTCCTGAACGGGGACGGCTGGGTGGTCTGGGCGCTGCTGGCGTTTTTGTTCGGCGGTTTCGGGGTGTTCGGCCTCGGCCGGTCGGGAGGGGACAAGTCGTGAGCCTTGCTGACAAGGACCGGATCTTCACCAATCTCTACGGCTATCAGTCGTGGCGGATCGACGCCGCGATGCAGCGCGGCGACTGGGACAATACCAAGGCGCTGATGGCGCGCGGGCAAGACCAGATCATCGAGGATGTGAAGGCCTCTGGCCTGCGCGGGCGCGGCGGCGCGGGCTTCCCCACCGGCATGAAGTGGAGCTTCATGCCCAAGGAGCCGAAACCCGGCAAACCGAGCTTTCTGGTCATCAACGCCGATGAGTCGGAGCCGGGCAGCTGCAAGGACCGTGAGATCATCCGCCACGACCCGCACAAGCTGGTCGAAGGGGCGCTGATCGCCGGCTATGCGATGCGCGCGCGCGCGGCCTATATCTACATTCGCGGCGAATATATCCGCGAGGCGGAGACGCTGTTCGCCGCCGTGGCCGAGGCCTATGACAAGGGCTTTCTGGGCAAGAATGCCTGCGGCTCGGGCTATGATTTCGACGTGTTCGTCCATCGCGGTGCGGGCGCGTATATCTGCGGCGAAGAAACCGCGATGATCGAAAGCCTGGAAGGCAAGAAGGGCCAGCCGCGCCTGAAGCCGCCCTTCCCGGCTGGGGCGGGCCTGTATGGCTGCCCGACCACCGTCAACAATGTCGAATCGATCGCGGTGGTGCCGACGATCCTGCGGCGTGGCCCGTCCTGGTTCGCCAGCATTGGCCGGCCCAAGAACGAAGGCACCAAGCTGTTCCAGATCTCCGGCCATGTGAACAAGCCGTGCGTGGTCGAGGAAGCGATGTCGATCCCGTTCCGCGAGCTGATCGAGCGGCATTGCGGCGGCATCCGGGGCGGCTGGGACAATCTGCTGGCGGTGATTCCGGGCGGGTCGTCGGTGCCGGTCGTGCCGGCCGCGCAGATCATGGACTGCCCGATGGATTTCGATGCGCTCAAGGAGCTGAAATCGGGTCTCGGCACTGCCGCGATCATCGTCATGGACAAGTCCACCGACATTGTCCGCGCGATCAGCCGGCTCAGCTATTTCTACAAGCATGAAAGCTGCGGCCAGTGCACGCCGTGCCGCGAAGGCACCGGCTGGATGTGGCGGATGATGGAGCGGCTGCGCACCGGCGATGCCGAGATCGGCGAGATCGACATGCTCGAAGAGGTGACGCGCCAGGTCGAAGGGCACACCATCTGCGCTCTGGGCGATGCCGCTGCCTGGCCGATCCAGGGCCTGATCCGGCATTTCCGGCCGGAGATCGAACGCCGCATCACCGAGCGCCGTGCCGGCGCGCTGCCGATTGCGGCGGAATGAGGACCGGCGTGATGCGTGCTGCCCTTGCCCGCCATGCGCTGCTGCCGCTCTCGCTCGCGGCTGCCTGTGCGCCGGGTGCCGCGTCTGCCGCGACCCCGGCGGCGGTGGCGGCGGCCAATGAGCTGGGCCTCTGCGTGGCCAAGGCTGATCGCGCCGCCGCGCTCGATCTGCTGCGCGTGCTGCCGCTGGGCGACGAGCCGGTTGATCCGGCGTCGCTGGCTTTGGGCCAGGCCGGGGCGTGTGCGTCCGGGGTTGCCGGGCCGGTGTCGGCGATCCTGGTGCGTGGCGGCGTGGCCTCCGACATGTTCGCGCGCGATTTCGTCGAGTTCGGCGTGCAGCCGCGCCGCGTGATCGCGGGGCTGGCGCGCATCGACCTGCCGACCGCGCTCGGGCCGGGCGGCGAGGGGGCGTCCGCTGATGTGCGCAACCTGTATCTGGTTGCCGAATGCGTCGCGCGCTCCAGCCCGACGCGCGCCGAGCAGCTGATGAAGACCGCGCTCGCCAGCAAGGCGGAAGCCCGGGTGATGGACGGTCTGGCGCCGCTGATGCAGGCGTGCCACCGCGCCGCGACGCCCGCTGCCTTCGGGCGCGCGGCGATGCGCGCGGCGATCACCCAGGCTGCCTATCATGTGTCGGCCCGTTACTGGGCCGGGGAAATGACCTTGGCGGGTCAGGCGCAAGGACGCTGAGGACGAGAAATGCCCAAAGTCACTGTTGACGGTATCGAGGTCGAGGTCCCGCAGGGGGCGACCGTGCTGCAGGCCTGCGAGGCCGCCGGCAAGGAGATCCCGCGTTTCTGCTATCATGAGCGGCTGGCGATTGCCGGCAATTGCCGGATGTGCCTTGTCGAGGTGAAGCCGGGGCCGCCCAAGCCGCAGGCGAGCTGTGCGCTGCCGGCGTCCGACGGGCAGGAGATCCGCACCGACAGCGCGATGGTGAAGAAGGCGCGCGAGGGGGTGATGGAGTTTCTGCTCATCAACCACCCGCTCGATTGCCCGATCTGCGATCAGGGCGGCGAGTGCGACCTGCAGGATCAGTCCATGGCCTATGGCCGGGGCGCGAGCCGCTTTGCCGAGAACAAGCGCGCCGTGACCGACAAATATATGGGCCCGATCATCAAGACCTCGATGAACCGGTGCATCCAGTGCACGCGCTGCGTGCGCTTTGCCGAGCAGGTGGCCGGGGTCGAGGAAATCGGCGCGATCGGTCGCGGCGAGAACATGCAGATCACCACCTATCTGGAAAAGACGCTGACCAGCGAACTGGCCGGCAACGTCGCCGATCTGTGCCCGGTGGGCGCGCTGCTGCAGCGCCCCTACAGCTTCGAGGCGCGGCCGTGGGAGCTGAAAAAGACCCCGTCCATCGACGTGCATGACGCGGTCGGTTCGGCGATCCGGCTCGACAGCCGCGGCCGTCAGGTGATGCGCGTGCTGCCGCGCATCAACGAGGATGTGAACGAGGAGTGGCTGTCCGACAAATCGCGCCACGCGATTGACGGCATGGTGCGCCGCCGGCTCGACCGGCCGTTCGTGCGCGTCGATGGCAAGCTGGTCGCGGCCAGCTGGCAACAGGCCTTTGCCACGATTGCGGCGCGCGCGGGCGGGCGGATGGCGGCGATTGCCGGCGATCTGGTCGATTGCGAGACCATGTATGCGGCCAAGGCGCTGCTGGCCGCGTTCGGCTCCGACCTGCTCGAGGGTCGGCAGACCGGCATGGATTATGACGTGTCGAACCTGGCGGCGGTCAATTTCAACTCGACCATCGCCGGCATCGAAGAGGCCGATGTCATCCTGCTCGTCGGTACCGATGTCCGGCGCGAGGCGCCGCTGGTCAACACCCGCATCCGCAAGGCGGTGCGGCGCGGCGCGCGGGTGTTCGCGGTCGGCCCGGAAACCGATCTGACCTACCGGGTCGACTGGCTGGGCAATGATCTGGCCGTGCTCGGCGCGCTGCCGGCGCATGTCGCCGACGCTTTTGCGGCCGCCGCGCGGCCGGCGCTGATCCTGGGCGGCGGCGCGCTCAAGGCCGGGGCGCTTGGTGCCGGGCTGGCGCTTGCCGGGCCGCTCGGGCTGGTCCGCGACGGCTGGAACGGGTTCAACGTGCTGCACATGGCGGCGGCGCGCATGGGCTCGCTGATGCTCGGCTTCGCGCAGAAGGGCGGCATTGCCGATATCGCGGCGGCCAATCCCGACATCGTGTTCCTGCTGGGTGCCGACGAGGTGGATTTCACCCGCTTTGCCGCCAGCCTGAAGGTCTATGTCGGGCATCATGGCGATCGTGGCGCGCATCATGCCGATGTGATCCTGCCCGCGGCCTCCTATGTCGAGAAGAGCGGCACCTATGTGAACCTGGAAGGGCGGGTGCAGCGCGGCGAGCAGGCGGTGTTCGCCCCCGGCGAGGCGCGCGAGGACTGGAAGATTTTCCGCGCCCTGTCCGACGTGCTCGGCAAGCCGCTGCCGTTCGACACGCTCGATGCGCTGCGCGCGGCGATGGTCGCCGAGGTGCCGGCGCTGGGCCGTGAGGGCGAACTGGCCGCGTTCGACTGGGCACCGCCGGCGCTTCCCGCCACGGCGTCCGGCCCGGTCGCCTATCCGATTTCCGATTTCTACCTGACCAACGCGATCTGCCGCGCCAGCCCGACCATGCAGCGCTGCTCGGCCGAGATCGTGAAGGGCGAGGTTCTTGCCGAGGCCGCCGAATGACCGCCTATTTCTCGACCCTGCTCGGCCCCGAAGCCGGCTGGTTCGTCGCCACGCTGATCGCGATCCTGCTCATCGCCTTTCCGGTGATGCTGGCGGTGGCGATCGTCATCTATTTCGACCGCAAGATCTGGGCGGCGATGGCGCTGCGGCGCGGGCCGAACGTCGTCGGCCCGTTCGGGATCCTCCAGAGCTTTGCCGACGGGATCAAGGTGTTCCTGCAGGAAACCATCATCCCGTCTTCGGCGAACAAGGGCCTATTCCTGCTCGCGCCGATCATCACCTTCACCGTTGCGCTCATTGCCTGGGCGGTGATCCCGTTCGGGCCGGAAATGGTGCTCGCCGACATCAATGTCGGGCTGCTCTACATCCTCGCCGCATCGTCGCTTGGCGTCTACGGGGTGATCATTGCCGGCTGGTCGTCCAACTCCAAATACCCCTTCTATTCGGCGCTGCGCGCGGCCGCGCAGATGGTGTCGTATGAAGTGTCGATCGGCTTTGTGCTGATCTCGGTCGTGCTGTGGGCGGGCAGCTTCCATCTGGGCACGATCATCGACGCGCAGAAGGGGCTTTACGGGTTCCTCAACGGCTTCGGCTTCAACCCGCTGCTGTTCCCGATGTGGGTGGTGTTCCTGATTTCGGCGATGGCCGAGACGGCACGCGCGCCGTTCGACCTGACCGAGGCCGAGTCCGAGCTGGTCGCCGGCTACCAGACCGAATATTCGTCGATGGCGTTCGCGCTCTTCTGGCTTGGCGAATATGCCAATGTGCTGCTGATGTGCGCGCTCAACGCCGTGCTGTTCTGGGGCGGCTGGCTGCCCCCGGTCGACTGGGCGCCGCTCTATGCGGTGCCGGGGCTCGTGTGGCTGATCCTCAAGATCCTCGTCTTCTTCTTCATCTTCAGCTGGGTGAAGGCGACGGTCCCCCGCTACCGGTATGACCAGCTGATGCGGCTGGGCTGGAAGATCTTCCTGCCGCTGTCGCTGCTGTGGGTGTTCCTGGTGTCCGGTTTCCTGATGCTGACGCGGTACGGAGTTCAAGCATGAGCGTCGCACATTTCATCAAGTCCTTCACCCTGTGGGAATTTGTGAAGGCGCATGCCCTGACCTTGAAGTATTTCTTCAAGCCCAAGGCGACGATCAATTACCCCTATGAGCGCAATCCGCTCAGCCCGCGGTTCCGCGGCGAGCATGCGCTGCGCCGCTATCCCAATGGCGAGGAACGCTGCATCGCGTGCAAGCTGTGCGAGGCGGTGTGCCCGGCCTATGCGATCACCATCGAGTCCGAACCGCGCGAGGACGGCAGCCGCCGCACCACGCGCTACGACATCGACATGACCAAGTGCATCTATTGCGGCCTGTGCCAGGAAGCGTGCCCGGTCGATGCGATCGTCGAGGGCCCGAACCTGGAGTTCGCGACCGAGACGCGCGAGGAGCTGATCTATTCCAAGCAGAAGCTGCTGGAAAATGGCGACCGCTGGGAAAGCGCCATCGCCGTCAACCTTGCCGCCGATGCGCCCTATCGCTAAGCGGCCGCCACGCATTCCGCCCGCCCGGCCGGTGCCGGGCAGGCATTTGAGCCAATCGACCGGACCCCGGCGCGTTGCCGGAACGCCCGCCACAGCAAACGCCAAAGCAAACAGGGTTTCGTCTTGATCCAGACCATCGCCTTTTACCTGTTCGCCAGCCTGGTGGTCGCGGCGGCGACGCTCACCATCACGGCGCGCAACCCGGTCCACAGCGTGCTGTGGCTGATCCTCGCCTTTTTCAACGCGGCGGGGCTGATGCTGCTGCTGGGGGCGGAGTTCATCGCGATGCTGCTCGTCATCGTCTATGTCGGTGCGGTCGCGGTGCTGTTCCTGTTCGTCGTGATGATGCTCGACATCGATTTTGCCGAGCTGCGCGCGGGCTTCACCCGTTATCTGGGCGTGGGGCTGCTGCTGTCGGTGGTGCTGGCGGCGGAGATCATCTTTGCCGTCGCGGCATGGAATGCCGGCGCAGTCGATCTGGCCAGGCGCGCCGCGCCGACGCCGGCGGACATGCCCAACATCCAGGCGGTGGGGCAGCTGCTCTACACCCGCTATCTCTATATTTTCGAGGCCGCCGGCCTTGTCCTGCTGGTCGCCATGATCGGCGCGATCGTGCTCACCCACCGCGCGCGCAAGGATTTCCGCGCCCAGCGGCCGGACCAGCAGATCCGCCGCCGGCCCGAGGATGCGGTGCGGATGGTCGATCAGCCGGTCGGGGAGGGCGTGACGCTGTGATCGGGCTTCAGCATTATCTGGTCGTCTCGGCGATCCTGTTCGTGCTCGGCGTGCTGGGGATTTTCCTCAACCGCAAGAACGTGATCGTCATCCTGATGGCGATCGAACTGATCCTGCTGGGCGTGAACATCAACCTTGTCGCCTTCAGCGCCTATCTGGGCGATCTGGTCGGGCAGGTGTTCGCCATGTTCGTGCTCACCGTCGCTGCCGGCGAGGCGGCGATCGGGCTTGCCATTCTCGTCATCTATTTCCGCAACCGCGGCACGATCGCGGTCGATGACGCCAACAGGATGAAGGGATGATCCAGCTCATCGTTTTCCTGCCGCTGCTGGCGGCGCTGGTTGCCGGCCTCGGCAACCGGATGATCGGCAACACCGTCGCCAAGGCGGTGACGACCGGCGCGCTGTTCGTGTCGTGCGGCCTGTCCTGGCCGGTGTTCCTCGGCTTTCTCGGCGGCGACGCCGAAGCGATGGTCGTGCCGGTGCTCAGCTGGATCCGTTCCGACGGCTTCGATGTCATGTGGTCGCTCCGGGTCGACACGCTGACGGCGGTGATGCTGGTCGTCATCACCTCGGTGTCGGCGCTCGTCCATCTGTATAGCTGGGGCTATATGGCCGAGGACGACAGCCAGCCGCGCTTCTTCGCCTATCTGTCGCTGTTCACCTTCGCGATGCTGATGCTCGTGACCGCCGACAATCTGGTGCAGATGTTCTTTGGCTGGGAAGGGGTCGGTCTCGCCTCCTACCTGCTGATCGGCTTCTGGTATTACAAGCCGTCGGCCAATGCCGCCGCGATCAAGGCGTTCGTCGTCAACCGCGTCGGCGATTTCGGCTTCATGCTCGGAATTTTCGGCACCTTCCTGGTGTTCGGCACGGTGTCGATCCCCGAAATCCTCGAAATGGCCCCGGCCATGGCCGGATCGACGGTCGGCTTTCTGGGCGACAGCGTCGATACGATGACGCTGATCTGCCTGCTCCTGTTCCTCGGCGCGATGGGCAAATCGGCGCAGCTTGGCCTCCACACCTGGCTGCCCGACGCGATGGAAGGGCCGACCCCGGTGTCGGCGCTGATCCATGCCGCGACGATGGTGACCGCGGGCGTGTTCATGGTCTGCCGCCTGTCGCCGCTGTTCGAACAGAGCGATGTCGCGATGACCGTGGTGACCGTGGTCGGCGCGGCGACGGCGCTGTTTGCCGCGACCGTCGGCACCACGCAGACCGATATCAAGCGCGTGATCGCCTATTCGACCTGTTCGCAGCTTGGTTACATGTTCTTTGCAGCGGGCGTCGGGGCTTATGGCGCGGCGATGTTCCACCTGTTCACCCATGCCTTTTTCAAGGCGCTGCTGTTCCTGGGCGCAGGCTCGGTCATCCATGCGATGCACCATGAACAGGATATGCGCTTTTATGGCGGGCTGCGCCGGCATATTCCGCTGACCTTCTGGGCGATGATGCTCGGCACGCTGGCGATCACCGGCGTGGGCGTGATGGGCGTGTTCGGTTTTGCCGGCTTCTATTCGAAGGATGCGATCCTCGAGGCTGCCTTTGCCAGCGGCACCGAGGCCGGGCGCGTCGCCTTTGCGATCGGCGTGTTCGCGGCGCTGCTGACCAGCTTCTATTCGTGGCGGCTGGTGTTCCTGACCTTTTTCGGCACCCCCCGCTGGGCGGCGTCGGAGCATATCCAGCATGCGGTGCATGGCGATCACGGGCACGGCGATCACGGGCATGACGCGCACGCGCATGGCGATCACGCGCACGACGCGCATCACGGCGATGCGGCGACCGGCACGGCGGGCTATCACCCGCATGAAAGCCCGCTGGTCATGCTGATCCCGCTCGTCATCCTGTCGCTGGGCGCGGTGTTTGCGGGCTTTGTGTTCCACCACAGCTTCCTGGAAGCGGAGCCGGGTGCGGCGTTCTGGCGCGGCAGCCTGGTGTTTGACACCCATCTGATGCACGCGATGCATGAGGTGCCGCTGTGGGTGAAGCTGTCGGCGACGGCGGCGATGTTCGCCGGGCTGGTGTTCGCGCTCTGGGCCTATGTCTGGGATACCAGCGTGCCGGCGCGCTTCACGGCGACGTTCCGTGGCATGTATGCCTTCTTCCTCAACAAATGGTATTTCGACGAACTCTATAACCTGCTGTTCGTCCGGTCGTCGCAGCTCCTTGGCCGCTTCTTCTGGAAGCGTGGGGACGAAGGGACGATCGACCGTTTCGGGCCGAACGGCCTGGCAGCGCTCGTGGCCGGTGTCGGCCGGGTCAGCCAGCGGGTCCAGTCCGGCTATGTCTATACCTATGCGTTCGTGATGCTGATCGGCCTCGCCGGCGCTGCGACCTGGGCGATCGCGGGGTGATTGAGAAGTGAACCAGTTCGATTTTCCGATCCTGTCGCTGATGCTCGCGGTTCCGGCCGCGGCGGCGATTGCATGCCTTTATCTCGGCGCGGCGGGAGCACGCTGGCTGGCGCTTGCCGCCACGCTCGTCGATTTCGCGCTGGGCGTCGCGCTCTGGGTCGGCTTCGACCAGGGGCAGGGTGCGCCGCAATGGCAGTATCAGGAGCATCTGCCGCTGTTCGGCCGGTTCGCCTGGTCGCTGGGCATCGACGGCATCGCGCTGATGCTGATCATGCTGTCGGTGTTCCTGATGCCGATCTGCATCCTCGCCAGCTGGGAATCGGTCACGCGCCGGGTCAGCGAATATATGGCGGCGTTCCTGTTCGTCGAAGTGCTGATGATCGGCACCTTCGCCGCGCAGGACATGTTCCTGTTCTACATCTTCTTCGAGGCCGGCCTTATCCCGATGTATCTGATCATCGGCATCTGGGGCGGCGCGCGGCGCATCTACGCCAGCTACAAATTCTTCCTCTACACGCTGCTCGGCTCGGTGCTGATGCTGATCGCAATGCTGTGGATGTCGCAGCAGGCGGGCACGTCGGACATTCCGACCCTGCTCAACCATGATTTCCCGGTCGAGGCGCAGACCTGGCTGTGGTTCGCCTTCTTCGCGTCGTTCGCGGTCAAGGTGCCGATGTGGCCCGTGCACACCTGGCTCCCCGACGCCCATGTCGAGGCGCCGACCGCCGGCTCGGTGATCCTGGCGGGCGTGCTGCTCAAGCTCGGCGGTTATGGCTTTATCCGCTTCTCGCTGCCGATGTTCCCGGAAGCCTCTGGGGCGCTGGTCGGGCTGGTGCTGGCGCTGTCGGGCGTCGCGGTCGTCTACACCTCGCTCGTCGCGCTCGTGCAGGCCGATATGAAGAAGCTGATCGCCTATTCCTCGGTTGCGCACATGGCGATCGTGACCATCGGCCTGTTCGCGTTCAACCGCCAGGGGCTGGAAGGCGCGATGATCGTGATGCTCAGCCACGGGCTGGTGTCGGGCGCATTGTTCCTTTGCGTCGGCGTGATCTATGACCGGCTGCACACCCGCGAGATCGCGCGCTATGGCGGGCTGGCGAACAACATGCCGCGCTATGCGCTGTTCTTCCTGCTGTTCACCATGGCTTCGATCGGCCTGCCGGGGACCAGCGGCTTTGTCGGCGAGTTCCTGTCGCTGATGGGCGCGTGGCAGGTGAGCACGGTGGCGACGGCGGTCTGCACCACGGGCATCATCCTTGGTGCCGCCTATGCGCTCTATTTGTATCGCCGCGTCGTGTTCGGCGTCGCGCCGAGCGAGGAGGTGGCGTCGCTGCCCGATCTCAACGCCCGCGAACTGGGCAGCCTTGCCGCCATCGGTGCGGTCGTGCTGTGGATGGGCGTCTATCCCGAAAGCTTCCTCGCGCCGATGCGGGCGGATATCGGCGCGCTCGTCGCCCGGGTCGACCGCGCGCGCCCGACCTATGAACCGCGCTGGGTCGCGGGCAAGCCGGCGGCAGCCGCGCATGGCGACAGCCATGGCGGCGGCGCTGCCGCGCACGGAGTTGGCCATTAATGACTGAAAGCCTGTTCATCACCCTGCCGGAGATCATTCTGTCTCTCGGCGCGCTCACGCTGCTGATGATCGCGGCCTTTGGCGGCGATGCCCGCACGCGGCTGATCGGCTGGCTGGCGGTGGCGCTGCTGGTCGCGGCGCTGGTCGCCGCGCTCAATCCGGGCGGCGACGCGTTTGACGGGCTGTATCGCGCCGATGCGTTTTCGGCCTTCGCCAAGGCGCTGATCTTTGGCGGCGCAGCGATTTCGGTCATCCTTGCACCCGATTTCTTCGCCCGGCGCGGTGGCGAGCTGCGCGCCGAATATCCGATCCTGATCGTGCTGTCGGCAATCGGCATGGGCATGATGGTGTCGGCGGCCGATCTGCTGACGCTGTATGTCGGGCTCGAGCTGCAAAGCCTTGCCGCCTATGTGCTCGCCAGCTTCATGCGCCGCGATGCGCGCTCGGCCGAGGCTGGGCTCAAGTATTTCGTGCTTGGCGCGCTCGCCTCGGGCATCCTGCTTTACGGCATTGCGCTGCTTTACGGCTTTTCGGGGACGACCCAGTTTGACGGGCTGGCCCGCGCCTTCGGGGCGGAGACGCTGTCGGTCGGCCTGACCTTCGGGCTGGTGTTCGCGCTGGCCGGGCTGGCGTTCAAGATCAGCGCCGTGCCGTTCCACATGTGGACGCCCGACGTCTATGAAGGCGCGCCGACCCCGGTCACCGCCTTTTTCGCCTCGGCCCCCAAGGTCGCGGCGATGGGCCTCTTGGTGCGGCTGTCGGTCGAGGCGATGGGCCCTGCCTATGAGGCGTGGCGGCAGATCATCATCTTCTCGGCGCTCGCCTCGATCGTGCTGGGCGGGGTCGCGGCGATCGGCCAGACCAACATCAAGCGGCTGCTCGCTTATTCGTCGATCAACAATATCGGCTTTGCGCTGATCGGGCTGGCGGCGGTCCAGCCGGGCCGGCCGGAAGGCGTCGCGGCGGTGATGACCTATATGGCGATCTACATCGTCATGACCATCGGCGCGTTCCTTGTCGTGCTGCAGATGCGCGATGCCGAGGGCAATCAGCTGGAGACGATTGCCAGCCTGTCGGGCCTGTCGCGCACCAGCCCGGCGCTCGCCGCCGCGATGATGCTGTTCATGTTCTCGCTCGCGGGCATTCCGCCGCTGCTTGGTTTCTGGTCGAAGTTCGTCGTGTTCGACGCGGCGGTCGCCGCCGGGCTGTGGCCGCTGGCCGCCATCGGCATCGCCTTTTCGGTGATCGGGGCCTATTATTATCTGAAGATCGTCAAGACGATGTATTTCGACGAACCGGCCCCGGCCTTTGCGCCGATGACCAACCGGGTCGAAGGGGCGCTGATCCTGGCCGGGGCGGTGGCGATTTCGCCCATCGGCTATCTGCTGATCCCGGCGGTGGGTCTTGCCAGCATGACGGCGGCAAGGGCGCTGTTCTGATCGCGCTGCGCACGGTCGAGGTCACGGCCTCGACCAATGCCGACATGATCCTGCGCGCCGCCGCCGGCGCGCCCGAGGGCGAATGGCTGCGCGCGATCAGCCAGACGGCGGGGCGCGGACGGTTGGGCCGCGACTGGGTGTCGCCGCCGGGCAATCTTTATGCGAGCACGCTGGTGCGGCTGCGTGCCGGCGATCCGCTGCCTGCGACGCTGGCGCTGGTCGCCGCCGTGGCGCTTGACGAGGTGCTGCGCGGCTGGGGGGCGCAGCCGGTGATCAAATGGCCCAACGATCTGCTGCTGGACGGGGCCAAGCTGTCGGGCATTCTGCTCGAACGCAGTGGCGAGGCGGTGATCATCGGCATCGGCGTCAACCTTGCCCATCATCCCGACGGTCTTGGCCGCGCGGTGACCAGCCTGGCTGCGGCCGGGCTGGGCGCGCCCGATCCGGCGCTGTTCCTGGCCGATCTGGCCGAGGCATTTGCCCGCTGGCTGGCGCGCTGGCGCGACGATCCGGGCGCGGTCGTGCGCCGCTGGGGCGAGGCCGCGCATCCGCCGGGCACCGCGCTCAGCGTCCGGCTGCCCGGTGCGCCGGCGCTCGACGGGCTGTTCGACGGGCTGGAAAGCGATGGCGCGTTGCGCCTGCGTCTGGCATCGGGCGATATCAGGATCGTCCATGCGGGCGACGTGTTCATGATCTGACGGCCGGGGAGAGGGTGCCGATGCTGCTCGCAATCGATGCGGGGAACACCAATGTCGTTGTCGCCCTGGTCGATCAGGGCGAGATCCGCGCCCGCTGGCGGATCGCCACCGACCCGCGCCGCACCGCCGATGAATATGCGGTGTGGCTGACGCAGCTGCTCACGCTCGAAGGGCTGGTGCGCAGCGATATCGACGCGGTGATCGTGGCCACGGTGGTGCCGCGCGCGCTCCACAATCTGCAGGTGCTGGCGAGCAAATATTTCGGCGTCGAGGCGCTGATCGCCGGGCGCGCGCCGGTCGATTGGGGGATCGAGCTGGACGTGGTCGAACCGGCGAGCGTCGGTGCCGACCGGGTGGTCAATGCCATCGCCGCCCATGCCCGCTATCCCGGCGATCTGATCGTGATCGATTTCGGCACCGCGACGACGTTCGACATCGTCGATTATACCGGGGCCTATAAGGGCGGGATCATCGCGCCGGGGCTTAACCTGTCGCTCGACGCGCTGGTCGGGGCGACCGCCAAGCTGCCGCGCATCGCGATCCGCGCGCCCGAGGATGGCAGCGTGATCGGCCGGACGACCGAGGCGCAGATGCTGATCGGCATCTACACCGGCTATCTGGCGATGATCGAAGGGCTGATCGCGCGGCTCAAAAAGCAGGTCGGCCGCCCGGTCCGGGTGATCGCGACCGGCGGGCTGGCGGCGCTGTTCCAGGATCATGATCATCTGTTCGACGCGGTCGAGCCCGATCTGACGATTCAGGGGCTGGCGATGCTGCACGCCCGCGCCCATAATGGCTGACCGCAGGCCGACCCCCGGCCGCGCGCTCCCGCACACTGGATTTGCATGACCCCCGGCAACGAACTTCTTTTCCTCGCGCTCGGCGGCTCGGGCGAAATCGGCATGAACGTCAATCTCTATGGCACCCAGGGCAAATGGGTGATGGTGGATTGCGGCGTCACCTTTGCCGATGCCGGCTATCCGGGCATCGATGTCATCCTGCCCGACCTGAGCTTCATCGAGGAGCGGCTGGACGATCTGCTCGGCATCGTGCTCACCCATGGGCATGAGGATCATATCGGCGCGCTGCCCTATCTGGCCGCCGATCTGGGCGTGCCGCTTTATGCGACGCCGTTCACCGCCGGGCTCATTCGCGGCAAGCTCGAGGAAGAGGGGGTGGCCGATCAGGTCCGCCTGCACGTCATCGACCGCGAGCATGGCCGGTTCGAACTGGGGCCGTTCGCGTTCGATTATGTGCCGCTCGCCCATTCGATCCCCGAGGGCAATGCGCTGCTGATCGAAACGCCTTATGGGCGCATCTTCCATACCGGCGACTGGAAGCTCGATGACGCGCCGATGCTCGGCACGCCGTCGACCGCCGAGGAACTGACCGCGATCGGCGACAAGGGCGTGCTCGCGCTCGTCTGCGATTCGACCAATGTGTTCAACGAGGAAGCGTCCGGGTCCGAAGGCGCGGTGCGCGCCGGGCTGGATCAGGCGATCCGCGGGGCCGAGGGGCGGGTGCTCGTCACCACCTTTGCCTCCAACGCGGCGCGGCTGGCGACGCTTGCCGATGTCGCGCGCGACACCGGGCGGCGCATCTGCGTCGCGGGGCGCTCGCTCGACCGTATCCTGAAGGTCGCCCGTTCGGTCGGCTATCTGCGTGATTTCCCCGAAACGGTCGATTTCGACGCGGCGATGAAGCTGCCCCCGCGCGAGGTGATGATCATCGCCACCGGCGGGCAGGGCGAGGCGCGGGCGGCGCTGGGCCGCATCGCGTTCGACCAGCATCCGATCAAGCTCGATGCCGGCGATCTGGTGGTGTTTTCGTCCAAGCAGATCCCGGGCAATGAAATCGCCATCGGCCGCATCCAGAATGCGCTCGCCGCGCGCGATATCCGGATGATCACCGACCGGCAGGCGCATGTCCATGTCTCGGGCCATCCCGGCCGGCCAGAGCTGAAGGCGATGTATGACTGGATCAGGCCGGAGATCATCCTGCCCGTCCATGGCGAGCGTCGCCACATGGCCGAACAGGCGCGGTTCGCACTCGATCAGGGCGTGCCGCGTGCCATTGTGCAGGAAAATGGCCAGATGGTGCGGCTCGCCCCCAATGGCCCGGCGATCATCGGCCATCACCGCGCCGGACGGCTGATGCTTGACGGCGATGTCATCCTGCCCGCCGATGGCGCGACGATGCAGGAACGGCGGCGGATCGCCGCTTATGGCCAGATTTCGGTCGCCATCGCGCTCAATGCCAGCGGCCGGCCGGTCGGCGAGGCGCAGGTGCGCGTGCAGGGCGTGCCGGTTGAGGAAGACAAGGATGATTTCCTGATCGAGGCCGCCGAGGCCGCGAGCGAGGCCGCACGCGGCGCGCCGCGCGAGCTGGACAAGCTGCGCGAGGCGGTGCGGCTGGCGGTGCGGCGCAAGGCGGTCGAATGGACCGGCAAGAAGCCGATCGTCGATGTGCTGATAATCACCCTCTAGAGCGACCGATCCGATTTCATCGGATCAGTCACTCTCGGCCTTTAATTTACGCATTTTCCGAGTCGCCGGGTGATTCAACCCGGCTCGAAAATGCTCTAGAGCGACCTTTGCGATGCGCTGGACTTCGATACTTGCGATCTATCTGCTGTTCTGGGCGATGAGCGTGTTTCTCGTCCTGCCATTTGGCGTGCGCACGCATGACGAGGCCGGGGTGGAGAAAATCCCCGGTCAGGCGGACAGCGCCCCGGCCAATTTCCGTGTCGGCCGGTTCGTGCTGCGCACCACCATCCTGTCGGCGGTGCTGTTCGGCCTCTATTACGCCAATTACGTCAATGGCTGGATCGGGCCGGAGGATGTCGATTTCATCCGGCCGCCGGCGGACTGAACCCGCCGGCGCAGCGTTCAGGTCCGCAGCCGCTCAATGGCTTGGGCGAGCGCGACATAGAGCTTGCCCATATCGGCGCTGAGCAGCGTCACGCCGATCTGGGCGCCCTCGCGCGTTGCCAGCACATGGCGCAGCATCGCCTCGAAATCATGGATGTAGCGATTGACCTGATCGCGGAATTCGCCGTCGGCCTCGTAGTGACGCAGGATCTCGCGCGTCTCCCCGGCTTCGAGCAGCCGCACCGCGCGGCGGGTGAACACGCCGCGATCCCCCTTCAGATAGGCGGCCCAGGCGCTGTCGGTGACTTCGCTCGACATGATCTTGGCGACGTCGATGGCAGTCGAGTTCAGCGCCTCGATCAGCAGCGAGGCGCGGCGGGCAAAGCTTTCGCGGTGGCTGTCCTCGGCCGCATCGCGCGCCTTGTCGAGCCGCGCTTCGAGCAGCTGGGTGCTGTCGGTGACGGCGGCGATCTGGCGGCTCAGTCGGTCTGACGCATAATTTGCCGCCTCGACCGCATGTTCGGCGGCCTTGGCGAGTGCGGCGATCTGCACTTCGACGCGGTGGCCGAGCGCCTGGCGCACCGCATCCGATCCGGCCTCGGCCATTGCCGCAGCGGCTTCGGGCACGACCCGGTCGAGCGTTTCGCGCGCCCGCTCGGCCGCCTGAGCAGCGGCATCGCGGACGCGGAGCATCACGCCGACCAGCTGCTGGCCCGCGCCATCGGCAAGATCGGCGATGCGGTCGCGCGCCGCGCCCACCGTTTCGTCCAGCTCGCCGGCCGATTTGCGGCTGGCGGCCAGCTGCCGTTCGGCGCTGAGGCCGAGCAGTTCGATCGCCTCGCGCTGCTGTTCGAGCAGCTTTTCGGTCTGGGCGAGCCGGTCGAGCGCCTGCGTCGCCCCGGCCTCGATGGCTTCGATGCCCGGCGACATGGCGGCGATCCGGTCGCGGCTGGCGCTGCTATACTGGTCGAGACGGCCAAGCGCGGCCGGCAGCGTCTCGTCAATCTCGCGCGCGCTCGCGTCGAGCGCGGTCAGCAGCGTCTCGGCCCGCGCGACAAAGCTGTCGGCAGCCGCGTCGGCATCGGCAAGCCGCGTCGCCAGCGTCTCGGCATGGCCGCTCAGCCCGGCCAGCGCCTCCGCCAGCCTTTCGGTTTGGGCGGTGCCGTCGGTCGCGATCCGGCCAAGGCGGGCCTCGATTTCGGCAAGACCCGATTCGAGCCGTTCGACCAGCGCGCGGCCGGTGCCGTCATGCGCGGCGAGGCCGGTGCCGAGCGAGTCAATGCCGGCGGCCAGTTCCGCCAGCCGCCGGGCCAGATCCTGCGCGGTTTCGGCGCCGGTGCGGTCGAGCGCGCCGCGCGCCTGTTCGATCATCGCGAGCATTGCCGCGCCCTGCGTCTCCATGCTGCGCCGCGCTTCGTCGAGCGCGTCGGCGGCACGGGCAAGCGCGGCATCGACCGCACCGCCCATGCGCCCGGCGGCGCTGTCCAGCCGTTCGCCGGCATCCTTGCTCGCCGCGTCCATGCGTTCCAGATGCGTCGCCAGCCGCTGCGCCGCGCCCGATGCCACCTGATCGGCCTCGCGCCCGCGTGCGAGCAGGGCGGAGAGCTGTGCTTCCAGCGCGCCGGCCTGTTCGAGCGCGCCGACGCCCGCTTCCTGCAGCGCCGCGCTCAGCTGGCGGGTCTGGGTCTGGGCGCGGGGCAGGCTGTGCATCAGCGCGGTCAGATCGCTGCGCGCGGCATCGGCGGCGGCCTTCAGCCCTTCGGCCTGGCGGGCCATTTCCTGCGCCTCGCCGCGCATCCCGGCGGTCAGCGCCGCCAGCCGCCCGGTCGCATCATCGCCCAGCCGCAGCATATGTTCGGCCTGGATGGCGAGTGCCTCGCGATTGGCCTCCAGTCGCGCGGTCAGCTCCGACACGCGATAGTCGAGCGCCGCCGCCTCGGCCCGCATGCGCCGTGCGGTGTCGGCAAAGCGCAGCGATTCGGCGCGGCTGGTGCGCAGCAGCGCGAGGAACAGCACGCCGAGCAGCGCCAGCGGCGCGCTCCACAGGGCGATCAGCCCGGCCAGATCGGCGGGCGTCAGGCCCCCGGCGGACAGGCGCGGGGCCGCGCTCCACCCGGCAAAGCCCAGCCAGCCCAGCGCGAGCGCCCCGGTCAGCATGGCAGCCCCCCGGCCCGGCGGCGGCGCATCGGCCGCCATGGCATCGGCATCGTGCCCCGGTCCGGCATCGTGCGCGGCGCTGTCCGCCACCTCGATCACCCGATCATCCTGTTGTTCTTCATGCTGCTGGTCCGGCCGGAGGCCGACGATGTTCGCCCCGCTCATCGCGCCTGTTTACCAGCTTTTCACGGCTTGAGAACAAGCCAGTCGCCCCGTGCCTGCATGGCGGCCGACGGACGGCCCCGGGCGGCTTCTTAAACGAAGTGTTAACGCCCGGCGCGTTAGTCTTGGACCATGTCCTACGAACCCTCCGCCCTCGAACTCGCCCTTGCCGCCGCCGTCGGCGACGATCCCGGGCTGGTGGCCGAGCTTCGGTCGGCGTTCATCGACAGCGCGGCGCGCCATGCCGAGGCGATGGCGCGCGCGCGCAGCGATGCCGAATGGCAGGAAGCGACGCTGCGCCTGAAAGGGCTGGCGGCAAGCTTCGGCGCCGGGCGGTTGATCGAGCTGGCCGACGAGGCTGCCGCCGCGCCGCGCGGCGATGCCGAGGCGCTGGCCGCGATCGAGCGCGCGCTGGTCGTGATGGGCGTGCAATAACCGGGGCAGCGAAGGGGCAAGACGCTGCGCGCCCTTTGCGCGGCGTGCCAGAAATGCCTAACGCGGGGCCATGCACGGGCCGACTGCCGGACTGATCATCGCCAATGAAGACGCCGACGACGCGCCCGGGCTGCGCGCCGAACTGTCGGTGACGGGGCAAAGCGTTGCCGAACATCAGGCGCGGCTGCTGGCGCGTGCCGGGCTGCGCCACATCGTCATCCATGCCGAACGGCTGACCGCCGGGCTGGCGGCGGCGGTCGACCGGCTGCGCCGCGACGGGCTGGCCATCGACATCGCCCGCTCCGCCGCCGATCTGGCCGACCGGATCGGGCCGGATGCGCGCGTGCTGCTGATCGCCGACGGGCTGGTGACCGAGCCGGCGGCGGCGGCGGCGCTGCTGCGGCTGCCCGGCCCCGCCATCCTGACCCTGCCCAACCGGCCCGAACATCAGCAGCATGAGCTGATCGATCCCGGCGCGCGCTGGGCCGGGCTGATGCTCACCGATCAGGGCGCGATCCGCCAGACCGTGCAGATGCTGGGTGACTGGGATTTCTGTTCGACGCTGCTGCGCCGGGCGGTGCAGGCCCATGCCACGCAGGTCGATCTTGCCGCAATCGCGCCGATGCCCCTGCTGGTGACCGCGACCGATCCCGAAACCGCGCTCGCGGCCGAAGCCGGGCTGGCGGCGCGCGCCGTGCAGCACCCGGCCGGGCTGGTCGACCGGCATCTGTTCGCGCCTTTGGTCGGCCGGCTGGCCGCGCCGGCGATGGCGGCGCGGATCGATCCCGTCTGGCTGCGGCTGGGCATGGTGACGGCGTGGTGCGCCGCGGCGCTGCTTGCCCTTGGCGGCTGGCCGGGGGCGGGGCTGGTGCTGATGATGGCTGCCGGGCCGTGCTGGTCGCTGGCCCGGCATCTGGCGGCGCTGGGCCAGCGCGCCGGGCGGGCCGATGGGGAATGGGCGATGGCGCGCGCCGGGGCGGCGGCGCTGGCGCTGCTCGCGCTTGGCTGGGCGCGGTCGGGCGGGGTGGACGGGCTGGCGGCGGGCTGGACGCCGCTGACGCTCGCGCTGACCACGCTTGCGCTTGTTGCCGCGCTGCTCGGCCATCTCCACTGGCTGGGCCCGCCGCCGCGCCGGCCGCTCTGGCTCGCTGAGCCGGACAATATGATCTGGCTGATGGCCCCCTTTGCCATGGCCGGCTGGTGGGAGGCAGGGCTTGCCGCTATGGCCGCCCATGCGCTGGCGAGCCTGCTGGCCGTGCAGCGACTGGCCGCGCCCGGCGGCTCTGGCTGACGCGCCTGTGGCGGGCCGGGATGCGCCGGACGCGCGCCCCGGCCTGCCGGTCAGGCCATCAGTTCCACGGCCATGGCGGTCGCTTCGCCCCCGCCAATGCACAGCGAGGCAAGGCCGCGCTTCTGGCCATGGCGGCGCAGCGCGGCGAGCAAGGTCGCCAGGATGCGCGCGCCGCTGGCCCCGATCGGATGGCCGAGCGCGCAGGCCCCGCCATGGATGTTGACCACATCATGGGCAAGACCAAGGTCGCGCATCGCGATCATCGCCACGACCGCGAATGCCTCGTTCACCTCGAACAGGTCGACATCGCCGGCGCGCCACCCGGCCTTGTCGAGCGCCTTTTGCATCGCCGCCACCGGGGCGGTGGTGAAGCGTGCCGGCTGATGGGCATGGGCGGCATGGGCGACGATGCGGGCAATCGGCGTCACGCCCAGCCGGTCGGCCACGCTGGCGCGGGTCAGGACCAGAGCCGCCGCGCCGTCCGAGATTGACGAGGCATTGGCCGCGGTGATCGTGCCATCGGCGGCAAAGGCGGGGCGCAGCGTCGGGATCTTCGCCGCATCGCCCTTTTGCGGCTGTTCATCGAGACTGACCGTCACCTTGCCCTTGCGCCCGGCAATCTCGACCGGGACGATCTCGTCATCGAACGCGCCGCTCGTCTGGGCGGTCTGGGCGCGGGTGAGCGAGGCGATGGCATAATCATCCTGCGCGGCGCGGCTGAACTGATATTCGCCCGCCACCTCCTCGGCGAACGCGCCCATCAGCTTGCCCGGCTCATAGGCGTCTTCCAGCCCGTCCAGATACATATGGTCGAACATCCGGTCATGGCCGATGCGCGCGCCGCCGCGATGCTTGGTCATCAGATAGGGGGCGTTGGTCATGCTCTCCATGCCGCCGGCGACGATCAGGTCGACCGAACGGGCGGCCAGCGCTTCGGCGGCCATGATCGCGGCCTGCATGCCCGAACCGCACATCTTGTTGACGGTCGTCGCCTCGACCGACTGGGGCAGGCCGGCATGGAGCGCCGCCTGCCGCGCCGGGGCCTGGCCCAGCCCTGCGGGCAGCACGCAGCCCATATAGATGCGCTCGACCGCATCGCCCGGCACGCCCGCACGGGCGACCGCCGCGCCGACCGCCGTCGCCCCCAGAATGGGGGCCGCCACGCCGCTCAGCGCGCCCTGAAACCCGCCCATCGGCGTGCGCGCATAGGACAGGATGACGATCGGATCGGTGGCATTGGGATCGGCGGACATGGTGCGGACCTCGTGGCTGGAACGGTGGATTTTGCGTTCCCTTGCGGGCGATCCGGGGCGATTTCAAGCATCGCCGATACGGCGGCGCTGGCGGCGCGGCCATCACCGTCAATCGACCTTTGCCGGCAAAGCGGGTAGCAGCCCCGGCCATGGACGTGAGCGGCGCAGCGGTGGGAGCGGGGGCGGGGGCCGTGCTGGGGGCGATTGCGGGATCGTTCCTCGCCACCGCCGCGCTGCGCTGGCCGGCCGGGCGTTCGGTCGCCGCTGGCCGGTCGGCGTGCGATGCCTGCGGGGCGGTGCTTGCCGCGCGCGATCTGGTGCCGCTGGTCAGCTTTGCCGTGCAGCGCGGGCGCTGCCGGGCCTGTGGGGCGCGCATCGATCCGCGCCATCCGGCGATGGAGGCGCTGTGCGCGCTGATCGGGGCGGTGGCGCTGGGCGTCGCGCCCGGCCTGGACGGGCTGGGCGGGGCGCTGTTTGGCTGGCTGCTGGCGCTGCTCGCGCTGACCGATCTCGATCATTTCTGGCTGCCCGACCGGGTTACGGCGACGCTGGCGCTGACCGGCCTTGCCTGGGGGGCGCTGGGCGCGCCGCCCTGGCCCATCGACCGGGTGATCGGGCTGACGGTGGGCTATCTGGGGCTGGCGGCGATCGGCCTTGGCTATCGGCTGGTGCGCGGGCGCGACGGGCTGGGCGGCGGCGATCCCAAGCTGCTGGGCGCGATCGGGGCCTGGCTGGGCTGGGCGTTGTTGCCGCAGCTGCTTGTGCTCGCAGCTCTTGCCGGGCTGGCCGCCGCCTTCATCCTGTGGCGGCGCGGGATCGCGGTCGGCGCGCAGACAAGGCTGCCGTTCGGGACGCTGATGGCGCTTGCCGCATGGCCGCTCTGGGTGTTCGCCACCGCGCTCAACTGAGCGCGGCGGTGATCAGGGGAGGAAAGGCACCGGCCCGCACCCGCGCCGTGAGGCGCGCAACAGACCAAACCGGCGCAAGCTGCACCACAAATAGGGCCTGCGCCAAACTCCCCCTCAGCGCCGCAACTGCGCCGCGCGCTGGGCATTTTTGGTGATGCCGTCCATGTCCATGCCGTCCTTGACCAGCCAGGATCCGCCGACGCACAGCACGGCCTCTTCATCCAGCCATTCGCCCGCCGTTGCCGGGGTGATGCCGCCGGTCGGGCAGAAGCGCACATGGCCGAACGGCCCGGCAAGCGCCCGGAGCGCGCGGATGCCGCCCGAGGATTCGGCGGGGAAGAATTTGAACCGGTCCAGCCCCAGATCGAGCCCGCGCATGATGTCCGAGGCGTTGGCGATGCCGGGCAGGAAGGCCGCCTGACGGTCGATGGCGGCACGGGCGAGCGGTTCGGTCAACCCCGGGCTGACGATGAAGCGCGCGCCCGCGTCCAGCGCCTGATCGAGCTGGGCAGGGTTGAGCACCGTGCCCGCGCCGACGATCGCGCCGTCGACGCGCGCCATTTCGCGGATCACGTCGAGCGCCGCCGGGGTGCGCAGCGTGACTTCGAGCACCGGCAGCCCGCCCGCGACCAGCGCGGCCGCAATCGGCGCGGCGCTTGCCACATCGTCGATGACGAGCACCGGAATGACGGGGGCGGTGCGCATGACGGTTTCGATCGGGCTGGTCATCTGGTCCTCATTCAGTCCTGAGCGGCGCAAACGCATCGCCGCGACCGCGCCCGGGCGCAAGGGCTTTGTCATCGGGGTTTCCGGCGGCGCGCGCTTCTGTCAGGGGAGGGGCATGAGTTTTGTCGCCACCATCCTGACGCTTTATCCCGACATGTTCCCCGGGCCGCTCGGCCACAGCCTTGCGGGCCGGGCGCTTGGCAGCGGGGCCTGGACGCTCGACACGCTCCAGATTCGCGATTTCGCCGAGGACCGGCACCGGTCGGTCGACGACACGCCGGCCGGGGGCGGGGCGGGGATGGTGATGAAGGCCGATGTGCTGGCGCGCGCGGTCGATGCGGCGCTGGCGGCGCGGCCCGACTGCCCGGTGCTGGCGATGACGCCGCGTGGCGCGCCGCTCACTCAGGAGCGGGTGCGGGCGCTGGCGGCCGGGCCGGGGGTGACATTGCTGTGCGGCCGGTTCGAGGGGATGGACGAACGGCTGTTCGAGGCGCGGCCCATCGAGCCGGTGTCGATCGGCGATTATGTGCTGTCGGGCGGCGAGATGGCGGCGCTCACCCTGCTTGATGCTTGCATTCGGCTGCTTCCCGGCGTAATGGGCGCGGCTTCGAGCGGGGTCGAGGAAAGCTTTGAAAGCGGGCTCCTCGAATATCCGCAATATACCCGACCTGTCACATGGGAAGGGCGCACGATCCCCGAAGTGCTGCGATCGGGGGATCATGCGAAAATCGCCGCCTGGCGGGCACAAAGGGCGGCGGATGACACACGGCTAAGGCGGCCGGACCTTTGGGAGCGCTACAGGAGCGCTCGGGACCAGTCGCCCTCTGGCGCGCAGCGACGAGACAGGGACTAGAACCATGAATCTGATCCAGCAGCTCGAAGCCGAGCAGATCGCCAAGTTCAAGGAAACGAAGAGCATCCCCGATTTCCGCCCGGGCGACACGCTGCGCGTCGGCGTGAAGGTCGTCGAAGGCGACCGCACCCGCGTTCAGGCCTATGAAGGCGTGTGCATCGCGCGTTCGAACAAGGGCATGGGGTCGAGCTTCACCGTCCGCAAGATTTCGTTCGGCGAAGGCGTTGAGCGCGTGTTCCCGCTCTATTCGCCGAACATCGATTCGATCGACGTCGTCCGCAAGGGCGTGGTGCGCCGCGCCAAGCTCTATTATCTGCGCGGCCGCCGCGGCAAGTCGGCGCGTATCGCCGAGCGTCGCGACACCCGCACGACCGAGGCGACTGCCGCCGAATAAGCGTCGGCCGGTCATCGACCGCGACACACAGGGGCCGGCCATCCATGCGGGGTGGCCGGCCCCTTTCGCATCTGCCCGGCCCCCGTTTCGTACCCCCGCCCGGCGACATGGTCTTGCCGCGCCGCGCCCGACGGGCGAGAACGCGCCATGTTGTTTAAAACATTGCAGGCCGGGTTTCCGGCCGATCCCGCCACCACCGCGATTGACGGGCCGGGATTGGCGCCGCTCAGCTATGGCGAACTGGACGCGCGCACCGCGCGCCTTGCAGCAGTGCTTGCCGCGCGCGGCGTCCGGCCGGGCGACCGCATCCTCGCCACCGCGCCCAAATCGGTTGCCGCGCTGCTCGTCTATCTGGCGGCGGTGCGGGCGGGGATCGTCTATGTGCCGGTCAATCCCGGTGCCACCGCGCATGAGCTGGATTATTTCCGCGCCGATGCCGAACCGGCTTTGGTCGTCGACGCGGCGATGCTGGACCAGCTTGCCGGCGCGGCTGAAACCGCCGCTCCGCTGCCGCTTCCGGCACCGTCTGGCGACGCGCTCGCCGCGATCCTCTACACATCGGGCACGACCGGGCGGCCCAAGGGCGCGATGCTCAGCCATGGCAATCTTGCCGCCAATGCGACGACGCTGATCCGCGCCTGGGGCTTCAGCGCCGCTGACCGGCTGATCCATGCGCTGCCGATCTTTCATGTCCATGGCCTGTTCGTCGCCAGCCATTGCGCGCTCGGCTCCGGCGCGCGGATGCTCTGGCATCAGGGGTTCGATGCCGGCCGGGTGCTCGACGATCTGGCGCAGGCGACGGTGCTGATGGGGGTGCCGACCTTTTACAGCCGGCTGCTCGACCGGGCGGAGCTGACGCCGGAACGGGCGGCGGGGATGCGGCTGTTCATCTCCGGCTCCGCGCCGCTGTCGGCCGAGGTGCACCGTGCTTTTGCGGCGCGCACCGGCCATGCGATCCTTGAACGCTATGGCATGACCGAAACCGGGATGCTGGCATCGAACCCGCTGGCCGGCGCGCGGGTGCCGGGCAGTGTCGGGCCGCCGCTGCCGGGGGTCGAGATCCGCATCGACGATCCGGATGCTGGCGGCGTTGGCGGGGTCGAGGTGCGCGGCCCCAATGTCTTTGCGGGCTATTGGCGGCAGCCGGAGCGCACCGCCGAGGCCTTTGCCGCCAAGGGCTGGTTCAGGACCGGCGATCTGGGGCGGTTCGATAGTGCCGGCTATCTGCACATTGTCGGCCGGGCCAAGGATCTGGTCATCACCGGCGGGCTGAACGTCTATCCGGCCGAGGTCGAGGCGGAGATCGACCGGCTGCCGGGCGTGGCCGAGGCGGCGGTGATCGGCGTGCCGCATCCCGATTTCGGCGAAGCGGTCGTCGCCATCATCGCCCCGGCGGCGGGCGTCACGCTCGATCCCGCATCCATCCCCGCGGCGCTGCGGGACCGGCTGGCATCCTACAAGCTGCCCAAGGCGGTGGAACTGCTCGACGCGCTGCCGCGCAACACCATGGGCAAGATCGAGAAGGCGGCGTTGCGCGCGCGCTATGCGTCAACCTTTTCCTGACGGGGTCATTCGGCCGGGCGGCGGCGGATCAGGCCGATCGAGCGCAGCGTCATCACCGGCTCGTCATGCTGGTTGAACACCGTCGTCGCGGTCTTGTAGCTGCCCATATCCGGGCGGCTGCGCGAGGCGGTCTTTTCCAGAATCTCGCTTTCCATGCGCAGCGTGTCGCCGGGATAAACGGGCTTGAGCCAGCGCAGCTCGTCAATGCCGGGCGAGCCGAGGCCCGCCTGCTTGGTCTCGGTCATGTGATCGACGAGCATCCGCATCATCATCGCGCAGCTGTGCCAGCCCGAGGCGGCGATGCGGCCGAAATGGGTCTTGGCGGCCGCCTCGTCGGACAGATGAAAGGGCTGGGGATCATAGCGGCGGGCAAAGTCGATCACCTCGTCGCGCGTGACGTGATAGGCCCCGAACCGCGTCGTCGACCCGACCTCGATATCCTCAAAATAGATCATGCGCCGTCATCCCGCTCCGCTCCCCGGTCCGGCTGTGGTGCCGGATCGGGGGCGAGCCTGAACCGGCCGGGGGCGGGCGATCAAGACCCCGGTCAGGGCCGGCGGAGCGCGCCCGAGAATGCCGTAGCGTCGGCGTCGAGATCTTTTTTTGCGTCCAGCCCGAGCAGCCGGCCAAGCAGCGGATAAACCGCCACATTGTCGAATCCCGGCAGGGTGACGCCGCGCCGGAAGGCCGGGCCATGGCCGATGAACAGCGCCGCCATGTCGGGCGTATCGGGCGCATAGCCGTGCGCGCCGCCGGTCCAGCCTGTCGCCGGGGGCTTGCGCACGATGGTCCAGCCGCTGTCGGCAAGGCACAGATAGGGCGGCACGCGCGGATGCCGGCCATAGCCGAACCGCACCGGCATTTCGCCCTTGCGCCAGCACTGCATGTGCGGGCGCGGGGCGAACAGCGCGGCTTCCAGCGCAGCCTCGCGGCCGGGGGCGGGGACGAAACTGGCATAGGGACCAGCCTCGACCAGCCGGTAAAGCGCCGGATCGACGATATCGTCGAGCACGATCAGCCGGTCGCTCGACGTCGCGGCCATGCCGTGATCGGCAACGATCACCAGATTGGCGCGCACCCTGAGGCGGGCCAGCCCGTCGACCAGCAGGCCGATGTCGCGGTCGAGCGCGGCGATGGCGGCATCGGTGCGCGGATCGACCGGGCCGAATTCATGCCCCGCCGTGTCGACCGTGTCGAAATAAAGGGTGATGAAGCCGGGCCGGATCGCCGCCGGGCGGCGCAGCCAGTCGAGCACGGCGTTGACCCGCTGGGTGCCGGTCACCGCCTGGTTGAACTGCAC
This sequence comes from Sphingomonas sp. URJC2, assembly GCF_059803575.1. Classification (NCBI taxonomy): domain Bacteria; kingdom Pseudomonadati; phylum Pseudomonadota; class Alphaproteobacteria; order Sphingomonadales; family Sphingomonadaceae; genus Sphingomonas; species Sphingomonas sp. URJC2. The sequence continues at coordinate 13,189 of NZ_JAPFGX010000004.1, read as the reverse complement.
CCAGTCGGCCGGGCGGGTGCCGCCTTCGACCGGGGCATAGCGTGCGGCCGGCTTGGTGCCGCCCCAGCCGACATTGGACCCCGGCCAGAACATCGTCGCGGTGCGCACGCCTGCGCGTTCGGCCGCGACCCAGATCGGCTCCGCCTCGTTCCACCAGAACGGGTCGTCGCTCGCCATGGTGAATTGCTCGTCCGGGCGGCGGGCGTCTTCCATCACATTGGCGACGATGCCGTGCCGGTCGGGGCGCAGCCCGGTGACCAGCGTCCAGTGATTGGGAAAGGTCTTGGACGGAAAGGAGGGCCGCATCGGCCCGGTCGCACCGTCGCGCGCCAGCCGCGACAGCACCGGGGTGATGCCGCGATCCAGATAATCGGGCCGGAAGCCATCGACCGAGATCAGGATCGTCGGCACCCGCGCCGCCGCCGTCCGCGCCAGCGCCGGCCCGCCGGGCAGCAGCAGCGAGGTCAGCAGCAGCAATGCTGTCAGCAGCAGCAGGGCGGCGGGCGCCCGGTGCAGCGCGCCCCGGTCAGACATTGAAGCGGAACAGCATCACATCGCCGTCCTGGACCAGATAGTCCTTGCCCTCCTGGCGCAGCTTGCCGGCCTCGCGCGCGCCGGCTTCGCCGCCGGTGGCGACATAATCGTCATAGGCAATCGTCTCGGCACGGATGAAGCCGCGCTCGAAATCCGAATGGATGACGCCGGCCGCCTGCGGCGCGCGGGCGCCCTTGTGCACCGTCCAGGCGCGCGCTTCCTTGGGACCGCAGGTGAAGAAGGTGATGAGGTCAAGCAGCGCATAGCCGGCGCGGATCACCCGCGCGAGGCCGGTTTCCTCAAGCCCAAGATCGGCGAGGAACGAGGCGCGGTCGGCGGCGTCCAGCGTCGCGATCTCGGCCTCGATCGCCGCCGATACGACGACCGCCTGCGCGCCCTCGGCCGCCGCCTTGGCGAACACCCGTGCCGACAGTTCATTGCCGTCGGCGGCATTGGCCTCGTCGACATTGCAGACGTAAAGGACGGGCTTGCTGGTCAGCAGCTGGGCCATGTCGAAATGGCGGCGTTCCTCCTCGTCCTGGCAGTCGACCAGCCGCGCGGGCTTGCCGTCGCGCAGCAGGTCGAGCACGCGCGACAGGATGGCGGCGGCGGCCTTGGCATCCTTGTCGCCCTGCTGGCCGCGCTTGACCAGATTGGGGACGCGCTTTTCCAGGCTCTCAAGGTCGGCGAGCATCAGCTCGGTCTCGACCGTCTCGGCATCGGCGATGGGATCGACCCGGCCTTCGACATGGGTGATGTCGCCGTCCTCAAAGCAGCGCAGCACATGGACGATGGCGTCGACCTCGCGGATATTGGCGAGAAACTGGTTGCCCAGCCCTTCGCCGCGCGAGGCGCCGCGCACCAGCCCGGCAATGTCGACAAAGGCGAGCTGCGTTTCGATCTTCTTCGCCGAACCCGCCAGCTCGGCCAGCCGGTCAAGTCGCGGATCGGGAACCGCGACCTGCCCGACATTCGGCTCGATCGTGCAGAACGGATAATTCGCCGCCTGCGCCGCCGCCGTTTCGGTGAGCGCGTTGAACAGCGTCGACTTGCCGACATTGGGCAGCCCGACAATGCCGCATTTGAAACCCATGCGTGTGATCCTGAAATGAGATTTGCCGGGCCTTTAGGGGCTCGGCGCACGAAGGGCAAATGTGGCGCGTCCGCATATTCATCGGCACGCGTTCCTGCGTCCGGGAGAGACGAGGAGCGGTGCGCAACCTGCTCAGGCTGTTCGCGGTTCCGCTGGCCAGGCTGACCACCTCGGTGGACTGAAAATAGAACCGAAACGCAAGCGATTGCGCTTGCTGCCATGCCCGCAAAAATGTCAGTCGCCGCGCAGGGTTCGACATTGTGTTGGGGTTCGTGCGTGAAAAAAGCGTTGTGGAGCGGGGTGTCCGCTCTCTGTTTCCTCCTGTCTGGCTGTGGCGGCGGGGGAGGGAGTGAGGGTTCCCAATCGACATCGCCTCCACCCGTCCAGGTTGTGCCGGGTCCGACGCCCGCACCGCCACCACCCCCCGCACCGGCACCATCTCCCGCTCCTGCGCCGTCTCCGCCGCCCGGGCCCTCAGGGTTTGTTTACGGCCGCGTGCGCGATGTTGACCTTGGGTTCAACGTTCCTGCGAGTGGACTCCGCTTGTTTTCGCCCGCGCAAGGCGGGGGAACACGTCTCGATGCCGATGTGCCGATTACGGTTTCCCGCAGCGGTGCCGCCAACAATTTCGTGATCGACTATCGGGGCTTGACGGTCGAATATACCGCTGCAGATTTTCGTGGCCGTATTGGGAACGATCAGATTTCGTTTTCTAAATCAGCTTCAGACCAAGTAACTATCAATTTTGATTTCCCACTTTCAAATCAATATGTTGCGGCTGCAAATTGGTTTGGCGGGGGAAGTGAAGATGCGAGCATTACGTTTCTGCTGTATGGAGATCCGACGCGCGATGCTGACGTGGTTCGATCTGGTCGAAGGCTTGGGTCTGTCGCGTGGGTGGCTGCCACCAACGACCAGTCTCCCAGACAAAGTTTCAATGGATCGCCTCGACAGTATGAAGTTTTCATGTCGAACGGGTCCATCAGTGGTGTCTTGGGTTCGATGGACGGGGTAACTTTTACATTTTCTGGTCAGGTCGAAAACTTTTCATCACGTGCTAATTTGACTGTGCTGGATGGGAGTGGCCAGCAGGTCGGAACGTTCAATGTGCGATTTTATGGCCCAGATGCTACAGATTTCGGAGGTTTTTTGCGAATAGACTATAACGGGCGTCGATACTGGGGATTTGCTATCGGAAGCTCGCGGCGAGTCAGCAGCTAGAATGGTCGCTGCAACTGCTGCGAAACGACACCCGTGTGGACCATCCCGGATGGTTGTAGCTTTGCCGACTGGCAAGAGGCTTTGCAGGGGCGAATGATCTAGCCTCAGCGATAGTTGAAGCTGATGCTGATCCGGTCGGCGCGGGCGGTGCTGGGCAGGACTTCGTGGCGCAGCCAGCTTTCCCACATCAGCAGCCGGCCGGGGGCGGGGGCGACATGGACGAAGTTCTGCGCCTCTGCCGGTGCGTCGGCGCGGCGCAGCGGCGCGGCCATCAGCAGCGGCAGGCGCGGATCTTCGAACCGGATCGCGCCCGCGCCCGGCGGGGTTTCGATGTAGAGCGTGCCCGACACCACGCTGTGCGGGTGGATATGGCCACTATGCGCGCCGCCCGGGCGCAGGATGTTGACCCACAGGCTGTCGAGTTTCAGCCGTCGCCCGGCCAGATCGAGGCCCGCCTGATCGGCAAAGGCCGCGGCATGGCGGTCGAGCAGCTTTTTGAGGTCGGCAAAGCGCGGATCGCGCAGCGGCAGATCGTCGAGCGAGGCATAGGAGGTGTAGCCGCGATAGCCATGCGCGCGTGACCAGCGCTGCCCAGCCCGGTCTTCGGCGGCGAGCGCGCGCGCCGCGTCGGCCAGTTCGGCGATCAGCGCCGGCTGGCCCAGATCGGCTTCGTAAAGCGGGGTGGCGAAAAGGTTGCGCACCGTCATGCCGTTCAGTCCTGCATCCTGAGCGCGACATCGTTCATGAACCGCGTGGCATCGCCAGCGGCCAGCCACCCGGCCTCGGCGGCGATTGCGCCCAGCATGTCGGTCAGCGGGTCGATTTCGGCCTTGGCGAAATTGCCCAGCACATGGCCGGTCACCCGGTCCTTGTGCCCCGGATGGCCGATCCCCAGCCGCACGCGGCGGAAATCGGCGCCGATATGCGCCTCGGTCGAGCGCAGGCCGTTATGCCCGGCAGTGCCGCCGCCCTGTTTCACCTTGACCTTGAACGGCGCGAGATCGAGTTCGTCGTGAAACACCGTCACATCGGCGGGGGCGAGCTTGTAGAAGCGCATCGCCTCGCCAATGGCGCGGCCGCTTTCGTTCATGAAGGTGGCGGGCTTGAGCAGCAGCAGCTTGTGCGCGCCGATCCGCCCGTCCTGCGCCCAGCCCTGAAAGGCGCGGCGCGGCGCGGGAAAGCCATGGACTTCGGCAATCGCGTCGATCGCCATGAAGCCGATATTGTGGCGGTGAAGCGCATATTGCGCGCCCGGATTGCCCAGGCCGACCCAGATCTGCATCGCTGCCTGTCCTGGCGGGGGTGGGGAGGTGTCGGGCGCGGCGGCTGTTCCGGCCACCGCCCCGGCGCATGTGGCGCGGGGCGGTGGCCAGTCACAGACCGGTCAGTCACAAACCGGTCAAAGGCCGGGATCAGCCTTCGGCGGCGGCTTCGCCTTCGGCCGACTTCAGACCCGACGGCGCGACGATGGTCGCGATCGTGAAGTCGCGGTCTTCGATCGCGGGACGCGCGCCAGCCGGCAGCTTGACCTGGCTGACATGGATCGAATCGCCGACTTCATAGCCGGCCAGATCGACGGTCACTTCGTCCGGGATCTCGGCGGCATCGACCACCAGCTCGATCTCGTGGCGGACGATGTTGAGCACGCCGCCACGCTTCAGGCCCGGCGAGGCCGCTTCGTTGGTGAAATGCACCGGCACTTCGACCGTCACGGTCGTGTGTTCGCCGATGCGCAGGAAATCGACATGCAGCGGCCGGTCGGTCACCGGGTGGAACTGGACGTCCTTGGGCAGGGTGCGGATCGCGCCGTTCGGCGTTTCGATCATCACCACCGCGTTCATGAAGTGACCGGTGTTCAGCAGCTTGTTGAGCGCACGTTCTTCAACGTGGATGCCCAGCGGCTCTTCCTTGTTGCCGTAAATGACGGCGGGCACGCGGCCTTCGCGGCGAATGGCGCGGGAGGCTCCCTTGCCTGCCCGCTCGCGCACCTCGGCCGACAGCGTCAGCGTCTCGCTCATCGCATGTCTCCAAATCTTGTCGGTTGCACAGTTTCTCCGCCACGCCTCCAGGGATGACCATGGCGGAAGCGCGGGCGCATAGCCGAGAAGCCGCGCGCCCGCAAGGCTGGCGGGATTACTGGACCCGCTCGACCCGCAGCCCGGCGGCTTCCAGCCGCTCGATCACCGAGCCTTTGCCCGCCAGATGGCCGGCCCCGACCGCGACCATCACGGTTCCCGGCTGCGCCATGCGCTGGGTAAGCCAGCCGACCCAATTGGCGTTGCGGCGGTCAAGCAGCACATCGGCCAGTTCGGGGGAACGGCGCAGCTCGCTGTCGAACGTCTCGGCAATCGCCTTGACGTCGCCGCGCGACCAGGCGGCGATCATCTGTTCGAAATCGGCAGCCGCCTTGTCCGAATCATCGACGATGCTGGTGAGCAGCGCGCGCTGCGTCGCTTCATCGAGCGTGTCGAAATAGCCGAGCTGCTGGGCGGTCGTCTCCAGCCCGGCAACGTCCTTGCCCTTTTTCTCGAACGCCGCCGCCAGCTGGCGCTCGACGCCGTTTTCGACGGTCATGCCCATCCCGGCATAGACGGCCGAGCCGAGCGTCACCGCCGCCGCCCAGGTTTCGAGCATGTCGAGCTGCCCCGGCTTCAGCCCCGCCTTGGCGAGCAGCGCGTCGAGCTTGGCGCGCCGGTCTTCGGGCAGGCGCTGGGCAAGCGGCGGCAGGCCGGGCGAAATCGCCAGCCGGGCGAAGGTTGCGGCCATTTGCTGCTTGTCGTCCTGATCGGCGATTTCCAGCACCAGCTCGTCGGCGCGGGCCAGCGTGTCGTCAAGCTTGGGCGTCCGCCAGTTGATCTTCGGCGGCAGGACATGGACGGTGCCGAACAGATAGATGGTGGTATCCGGATCGGCGACCTTCCAGATCGCCGGTTCGGCCGGGGCGGGGGTCGCCGAACAGGCGGCGAGGGTGGCGGCCAACAGGCCCGATATCAGTCTGCGCATGGCCGGCATCCTATCGTCCAACAGGTGAATGGATCGCAACCGCGTTGCGGGGGGATCCGGGCAACAGGATCAGGGCTGGCGGCGCGCGCTCGTGATCCGCACCGGTGCGGCGAGCATCTGGCCGCGAAAGCTGCCCGAGCCGAGCGTCGGCGAAATCGGCGCGGCCAGCACCGCGCGGACCACGTCCATCCCCTCGACCACCCGGCCGAACGCGGCATAGCCCTGATTGTCGCCGCTGGCCTTGGGATCGGCGTCGAGCGAGGGCATATCGCCGACCACGATGAAGAAATCGCCCTGGCCGGTGCCGGGCGCGCCGCGCGCCAGCGAGATGGTGCCGCTCAGATGCGTGAGGCCGGTGCGCGTCGTCGGTTCGTGCGCGATCGGCGGCAACAGCCGTTGCGGCAGCGGATTGAGGCCGAACTGGACAAGGCCATATTCGGTCGATCCGGGAGAGGCGGCGGCACGATAGAAGCTCGCCCCGTCGAGCCGTTTCTGATCGACATAGCGCAGGAAGTTGGCTGCCGTGACCGGCGCGCGGGCGCGGTCGACCTCGATCACGATCGGGCCGAGCGCGGTGGCAATCGTCACCCGGACCGGCGCGGGCGCGGGGTTTGCCGTCGGGGGCGGTGCGGGCTGGGCAGGCTGGGCGGCGGCGGACGCGCCCGAGGCGGCGAGGAGCAGGGCGAGCAGCGCGGCCCCGCGCGGCGTGCGGCCGAGGGTGGTGTGGCGGCGGATCTGGTTCGTCATCTGCGTTTCCCCATGGCCTGGCGGTTCGGATCGGCTTTTGCCCGGTTGCGCGGCGGCGCTCAATGGCCGGAACCGGGGTGTCGGCGATGATCCCGCGGTGACGGTCGGGGTGAAACGAACCCGCCGCATGATCAAAAATAACCAGAACGGTAAAAAGTGATTGACATTGTCACGCTCATATGGCACAAGCAGCGCATCGTGAGAAAAGCCGGCCGGGCCGGGGGGCATGCCTCCCCGGCCCGTTTTCATGCCGGCGCCATGCCGGTTCCGGGTGGCGGGGTCGGCCAGTCCTGGTGGGAGCGAGCATGTTCAGGTTCGGACGCAAATCGGCGCGCCCTGCGGCGCGGCCGGCGCTGGCGCGTGGCTTCGTGCAGGGCATGGCCGGCCGCGAATGGGGGCAGGCCGGCACCGGCGCGGCATTCGCGGCGGCCAGCTATGAAACCCAGGTGCGCGAGGCCTATGCCGCCAATCCGGTGGCGCAGCGTGCCGTCCGGCTGGTCGCCGAAAGCGTCGGCCAGGCCCCGATGGCCTGCAACGATTCCGATGCCGCCGCGCTGATCGCCGCCAAATCGGACGGGCAGGATCTGGTCGAAACGGTCGCCGCGCATCTGCTGCTCCATGGTAATGCCTATGTGCAGATCATCGCGGGCGACAGCGGTGCGCCGGTCGAGCTGTTCGCGCTCCGGCCCGAACGCGTCACCATCGAGGCCGATGCGCGTGGCTGGCCCGCCGCCTATGTCTATCGCGCGGGGGACAATGTGCTGCGGCTCGATCCTGGCGGGCCGCAGCCCGAAATCGTGCATTTAAAGGCGTTTCATCCGCTCGACGATCATCGTGGGCTGGGCTGTCTGGGCGCGGCGGCGGGGGCGGTTGCCATCCACAATGCGGCGACGCGGTGGAACAAGGCGCTGCTCGACAATGCCGCCCGGCCGTCGGGCGCGCTGATCCATGATCCGGGCGAGGGGATGCCGCTGTCGGCCGACCAGATCGCCCGGCTGCGCGACGAGCTGGACCAGCTGTTTCAGGGCGCGGGCAATGCCGGGCGGCCGCTGCTGCTCGAAGGCGGGCTGAAATGGCAGGCGCTGAGCCTGACCCCCGCCGACATGGATTTTGTCGAGCTGAAGGCGGTGGCCGCGCGCGAGATCGCGCTGGCATTCGGCGTGCCGCCGATGCTGCTCGGCCTGCCGGGCGACGCCACCTATGCCAATTATCGCGAGGCCAATCGCGCGCTGTGGCGGCTGACCATCCTGCCGCTTGCCGCCAAGATCCTGACCGGCCTTGCTCAGGCGCTGCGGCCTTGGCGGCCGGAACTGGCGCTGGCGGTTGATGTCGACCGGGTGCCCGAGCTGGCCGAGGAGCGCGAGCGGCTGTGGGCGATGCTCGGCAGCGCCGATTTCCTGACCGCGTCCGAAAAGCGGGCGATGATCGGGCTGGCGCCGCGCGGGCGGGGCTGAACACCAGCGCGGGGGCGCGTCGGCACCGCGCGCGGTGCCCTGTTCGGAGACGGACGATGGCCAATGAGATGTTGCTGGCCGCGCTTGTGCAGCAGGCGCGGGACGAGGGTGCGGCGATGACGACGCTGCGCGGGCTGGTCGAGGAGGCGAGTGCGCTTGGCGCGCACCGGGCGCTTGAGGCGCTGGGGCTGGCCGATGAACATGCCGACCGCGACGTGCGCGAGCTGCGCGGGCTGTTGAAGGCCTGGCGCGACGTGCGCAGTTCGGCGCTGAAGGCGCTGGCGGGGTGGCTGGCGCGGATGCTGCTCGCCCTGCTGGTGCTGGGGCTGACGGTCCGGCTGGGGGCGTGGGGGCTGGGGCCATGGGGGCGCGGCGCGTGACCCGGTTTGCGGGCTATGCCGCGATCTTCAACCGGCCCGACCGGGGTGGCGACATCATCCGCCCCCATGCCTTTGCCGCCGCCAGCGCGCCGCTGCCGCTGCTGTGGGAACATGGCGCGCCCGCCGGCACGGTCGAATGGCTGGGCGCGGACGGGCAGGGGCTGGCGGTCGTCTGCCGGACCGACCGGCCGGTGCGGCCGGGCATGGGATTGTCGATCGGCTACCGCGTGCGCGCGGCGCGCCGGTCGGCAGCGGCGCGCGAGCTGATCGATCTCGCGCTGATGGAAGTCAGCCTGGTGCGTCTGCCGATGCAGGCCTGGGCGCGGGTGATTGCGGTCGAGTAACAGCCAAGGAGACAGTGATGGAACAGGCAACGGGCCCGCTTGGTGCGGGTTTCGGAACGATGGCGGGTGTCCTGGGGGCAGCCGCCGCGACGGGGGGCGGCCAGCGTCCGCCGCTGGCGGGGGCGAGCGACATTGGCGCGCGGAGCGCCTTTGTCGACGGCTATCTGCGGCGCGGGGCCGAGCATGAGGTCAAGAGCCTTGCCGGCACCAGCGGCATCGAGGGCGGCTTTGCCGTGCCGCGCGAAATCGATGCGCGCATCGATGCGACGCTCGCCAGCCTGTCGCCGATCCGGTCGATCGCCGGGGTCGTGCGCGTCGGATCGGCGGGCTATCGCAAGCTGGTGACGACGGGCGGCACGCCCTCGGGCTGGGTGAGCGAGACGGCGGCGCGGCCGGGAACCGACACCCCCGATTTCCGCGAAATCGCCCCGCCGATGGGCGAGCTTTACGCCAATCCCGCCGCCAGCCAGACGATGCTCGACGATGCCGCGTTCGATGTCGAGGCGTGGCTGGCCGGCGAAATCGCCACCGAGTTCGCCCGTGCCGAGGGGGCGGCATTTGTCGCGGGCGACGGCGTCAACAAGCCGCGCGGCTTTCTGGCCGGGCCGGTCAGCAGTGCCGCCGACGCGGCGCGGCCGTTCGGGACGCTGCAATATCTGCCCGCAGGGGCGGCGGGCGGATTTCCGGCCAGCAATCCGCAGGACCGGCTGGTCGACCTGATCCAGGCGCTGCGCGCACCCTATCGCCAGGGGGCGGCGTTCGTGATGAATGCGGCGACGCTGGCGCGCATCCGCAAGTTCAAGACCGCCGATGGCGCGTTTCTGTGGCAACCCGGCCTGACCGGCGGCCAGCCGGACACGCTGCTCGGCTATCCGGTCGTCGAGGCCGAGGACATGCCCGACATTGCGCCGGACAGCCTGTCGATCGCGTTCGGCAACTTCCGCGTCGGCTATCTGATCGCCGAGCGGGGCGAGACGAGCATCCTGCGCGATCCGTTCTCGAACAAGCCGTTCGTCCATTTCTATGCCGTCAAGCGGCTGGGCGGCGCGGTTGCCAACAGCGAGGCGATCAAGCTGCTGCGGTTCTCCGCCAGCTGATCCGCGCCTGCTGCCTTCCGCCCCCGCCCGGTCCGGCGCGGGGGCGGAAGGCGATGGCTGATCCCCGTCATCATGGAAGGTTTCCCCCTATGTCCGACCCCTTTGCCGGGCTGGTCGACGGCGTCAGCGCGCCGGCGACCCGCGCGCTGGCCGTCACGCCCAGCGATACCGCCCCGCTGCCCAATCTGCCCAAGGCGCTGTTCATCGGCGGTGGCGGCGATCTGGTCGCCCGCGGCATGAATGACGACCGCGACACCGTGTTCCGTGGGCTGGCCGCCGGGGCGATCCTGCCGTTCCGCGCCAGTTTCGTCCGCGCGACCGGCACCAGCGCGACCCATATCGTGGCGCTCTGCTGATGACCGCGATCGGCTTTGGGGTCGGTCTGGGGCTGAGGCCGTGCCGCACGGCAGCGGGGGCCGCGCCCACACCCAGCCCGACCCCCACACCCAGCCCGGCTCCAGCCAGCACCATCACCGGCCTTGTTGTGCTGGGCACCGGGCCGCTGCCCGATGGCAGCGACGCGGCGGACGGCAATGGCTGGGTGGCGCGGGTGATGCTGCCCGAGATTGCCGGGGCGACGTTCGATCCCACGCGCATCGTGCTTACGGTTCGCGATCCGGGGTTCGAGGATGGCGCGGCCGTCACCCGCACCCGCACGGTGCGCGGCGGCGCGGTGATCCGGCGGCAGGCCCCCAATCAGGCGCAGCGGCTGGCCGGGGCGGCGGCGGGGGTGATGACCGTCCATTTCTCGCTGGCCGAGGATGTCTATGCCGGCTCGACCCTGCTGTCGGCGACGGCCGAGGCCGGCTATTACGGCGCGGCCCCGGCGGGCAGCGTCGCCGGCCTCGCCAACCAGTCGAGCCTTGCCTATCCCAAGCCGCTGGCGGGCGCGCTCAACCGGCAGGAAGAGCGGGCGACGGGCAGCGCCTTTGCGTTCGAGCTGGTCGCCGTTCACTGCCATGCGATGCGCGGCCGGCAGGTTGATTGCATCAAGGCGATCGCGCGCGACGAGAGCGGCAACACGACGCCCGAGATCGTCGTCACCCAGCCGGCGCTGTCCGATTTCCAGACCGCTGGCAACCGGCCCGAGGCCTATAAGGGATCGATCCCGCTCGCCCCGCTCAATCAGGGGCAAACCTGCCGGGTGGAGTGGGAGGTCTATCCCCATATCGGCGATGCCTCGGCGGTGCTGCGCGTGGCGACCGATGGCTTTGCCTGGCCGACGCCGCGCCCGCACACGCCGCTGCGCTTCCTGTGCGACAAGACCGGCGGCTATGGCGGCGCGCATGCCGCCGTGCGGATCGGGGCGAGCGGCGGCGCGGTGGCGGCAAGCCGGGCCAGCGCCGAGGCAACGCCCTATCCGACCATCGCCGCTGCGCTGGCCGCCGTGCGGGCATGGAACGCGGCCAACAAGGGCCATGACGATCACAGCGGCGCGACCATCTGGCTGATGGAGGCATCGGCCGGGGCGGGGGCCGACCATGTCGTCGGATCGACCTCGGCCATTGCCGCCGGCAAATGCTGGACCGAAATCCGCGTCAGCCCCGGCGCGACCGGGCTGGTGCGCGCGGTGGTCAACGAGATCGTCGGGGTGGCCGACAAGCTGTGCTTTGCCTGCCCGGTCCATAACAGCGGCTTCACCGCTCTGGACGGTGGCGGCGGCACCAGCCGGATGCTGGCGTTCGAGGGCGCGACGCTGAGCCAGGGCGGCAGCCTGCAGATCAACTATCAGGTGCCGCTGGTCTATTGGCGCAACGTGACGGTGACGAGCGGGCCGAACCCGCTGTTCACCTTCTCCAATGTGCGCAGCAGCGCGGCGCTGGCGCTGGGCGTGACGCTGCAATCGGGCGTGTCGGGGCTGGTCGCGCCCTATATCGTCGCCGGGTGCCGCTTTGATGGCCAGTCGCTGGGCGAGTTTCCGACCAGCCATCCCGATGCGGTCACGCATGACGGGGCGATCATCGTCAGCAGCATGTTCATGCGCCTGTCGGTGCCGTGCCAGCTGGGCTTCCAGCGGCCGGTGGCGGTTGGCATCGGCATGCTCAATGTCGTGATCGAGCGCGCGGCCACGGCCCCGTCCGAACCGGCCCTGCAGATCGGGGCCGACAGCGCGGTCCAGCCGCTCGCCAATGTCGTGCTGCACCATCTGACGGTGCCGGGGGTCGATATCTCCGGGCGGTCCAATCTTGCCTATGCCGATGTTGCCGGCGCGGCGGGGGTGATGAAACGCGTCAGCCGGCGCGGGTGCATCTTCAGCCAGTTCAACATCAAGAGCGACACCTTCGGCACCGGATCGGGCCGCACCGGCAACTGGCATCCGCGCTATGGCGTGGGGTCGAGCTGGAATGTGGTTGCGCGCGGCGACACCGACGGCGCGACCGCACCCGATGCGAGCGGCGGCAACTGGATCGGTGAATATGCCGATCCCGGCACGGCGCTGCAGGCGAGCATGGCCTTCATGTCCGACCAGAGCGGGCAGGCCCGGCTCGGGGGCGGCGATTACCGGCTGACCGGTGCGTCGTCGCCTGCTTATGGCCGCATCCCGGGTGGCCGGGGGCTGGCCGCGTTCGATCTGGTGGGCACCGTGCGTCGCCAGGACGGCAGCGGCGCGGCCGGGGCGTTTGAACGGACCGTCTGACCGGTCCGGTCACCGACAATCCATAGCTGACCCGGGCGGCGGCAGCCGTGCCGAGGGCGGAGGCGCATGTGCTGATATTGGCGGAAATGGCCGCTGCGGACCTTGCCGCGGCGCGATCGGCCGCGCGCGACCATGCGCGCATCACCCAGACAAGCGAGGATGCGCTGCTCGATGCGCAGATCCGCGCCGCGCTTGGCCTGTGCGAGGCGTTTTGCGGCTGTCTGGTGCTGGCGCGCGAGGCCGCGCAGATCCTGCCGGCGCGGCCCGACTGGCAGCGGCTTGCCGCCCGGCCGGTCGGCGCGATCCTGGGTGTCGAGGGCCTTCCGGCCGAGGGGGCGGCGTTCATGCTGCCGGTCGATGCCTATGCGATCGACATCGATGCGGCGGGCGACGGCATGGTGCGGGTGATCGCGCCGGGCGCGGCGGGGCGGGTGCGGGTGCAATATCGGGCCGGGCTGGCCCCGGAATGGGCGGCGCTGCCCGCGCCCATCGCCCAGGGCATTGTCCGGCTGGCCGTGCATCTGTTTTCCAGCCGCGAAATGCCGGACGCGACGCCGGTGGCGCTGCCCCCGGCCGCAGTCGCCGCGCTGTGGCGGCCGTGGCGGCGATGCCCCAGCCGGAGGAACTGGTCGATTCCGGCCCGGCCGAGCAGGAACGCGGTCCGCGCCCCGACCGGCA
>NZ_JAPFGX010000049.1:0-20024 GCF_059803575.1 Sphingomonas sp. URJC2 | reverse complement strand
CCCCACCCGGCCTCCCAACGGCAGGATACGCTATGGGAGGCCGGGTGGGGGTGCGGGCCGGTGCCGCCCCCGCGCCGAGAGGCGCGGCACAAACACCCCCGCGCTCAGCTGCTGTCGACATTCATCCCGCTGCGAAAGTTCAGGCGGCGCGAGACCGTGTAGTCGACGACGGCGACGAGGAAATAGGCGAGTGCGTGCTGGACCCGCCATGGCCAGCGCCGCCAGCCGCTCAGGTCCGCCAGCCGCCACTGCCGCGCCGTCGCGCACTCGCCGTCGAAATAATCGCTCAGCTGCCGGGCGAAGGCCGGATCCTCGATCCGCAGCATCAGCTCCATGTTCAGGAACAGGCTGCGCATGTCGAGATTGGCCGAGCCGATATGGACGGTGTCGTCGATCACATAGAGCTTGGTGTGCAGCCTTTGCCGGTCATATTCATGGATGCGCGCGCCGCGCCGCAGCAGCCCCGGATAGGTGAAGCGCGCCGCCGCGATGGTGGTGCCATTGTCCGACCGGCCGGCGGTCAGCAGCTGCGCCGATCCGCGCCGCGCCACCCGTTCGATGCGGCGCAGCCAGGTGGGCGCAGGGGCGAAATAGGCGGTGATCAGCCGCAGCCTTGTGGCTGCGCCCAGATCGGCGCGCAGCTGCGCGGCCCAGGGGCTGATGCGGATCGTCGGCCCGCCGAGCAGCCAGCGCACCTGCCCGTCGCGCTCGCTCCAGCCGAACAGCGCCCGGCGCAGCGCGCGCATGCGCGGGCGCTCCTGCCCCGACCAGCCGAACACCATGTCGTAATAGCCGGTCAGCCGCCCCGCCGCCGGGCCGGCGACGATCAGCCCCAGATCGCGCCAGCCATCGGGATCGCCCTCGGCGAAATAGGAATCGTCGATGTTGAAGCCGCCGATCAACGCCACCGTTTCGTCGGCCAGAGCGAGCTTCTGGTGGTTGCGCAGCAGATAGCGCCGTCCGAGCCGGGGGATGAAGCGGCAGATGTCCGCCCCCGCGTCGCGGAGCGGGGCGAGAAACGGATCATCGGCGGTGCTGCCGAACCCGTCGAGCAGCAGCCTGACCCTGACCCCGCGTGTCGCCGCCGCGACCAGCGCGTCGCGCACCCGCGTTCCCGCCGCATCGGGGGCGAAGATGTAATAAAGCAGGCGCAGCGACGTCTTCGCCCCGTCGATCAGATCGATGAGCGCCGCCAGCCGGTCCGGCCCCGATGTCACCAGCGTGAGCCGGTCGGCCCCGATCAGCTGCTCCCCGGTCTGCTGTTCAATCTCCACATGGCGGTGATGGCAAAGCGGGCGGACGCGCGCAACGTCGCCGGGCGCGCTTGGGGGCGGGGCGCGTTTACATTGACTCCGCCGCGCGTGCCGCCTATGTGACCCGCTTTCCGCACAACCCGCTTTTTCTGGAGCGTTTATGGCGCGCGTTACTGTCGAGGATTGCGTCGACAAGGTTCCGAACCGCTTCGATCTCGTGCTGCTGGCGGCGCAGCGCGCCCGGCAAATCTCGGGCGGCGCCGAGCTGACGCTGGACCGCGACCGCGACAAGAACCCGGTCGTCGCGCTGCGCGAGATCGCCGAACAGACGATCCTGCCGGTCGACCTGCATGATGCGGTCGTCTCCGGCCTGCAGCGCGTGCAGATCGACGATGATGACGCGCCCGATGAAGTCGGTTCGCTGGCCGCGTCGGCCGAGGCGCTGCGCCTCACCGCCGCCGCGCCGCCGCGCAACCAGAATCTCGGCCCGGATTACGAATAAGCCGGGCGCGTTGCGCAGGCTGATCCGCACAGCGGCGCGGGGGGCGACCTCCGCGCCGTTGGTGTTTTTGGCGCAGCCATCGTCTCCGGTGCCGGCCGGTCGTGCCGCGCGGCGTGACTTCGCGCACCGTTTCCGTTAAGCGCGCGGCTCTTATGGCCGACACTCAGACCGATTTCCGCGACACCGTCTTCCTGCCGAAGACCGATTTCCCGATGAAGGCCGGGCTGGCCCAGAAGGAACCCGCGATCCTTGCGCGGTGGGACCGGATCGGCCTGTATCAGCGGCTGCGCGCCGCCCGCGCCGGGGCGCCGCGCTTCATCCTTCATGATGGCCCGCCCTACGCCAATGGCGACATCCATATGGGCCATGCGATGAACAAGGTGCTCAAGGACATCATCGTCCGCACCCAGTCGCTGCTGGGCAAGGATGCGCCCTATGTGCCCGGCTGGGACTGTCACGGCCTGCCGATCGAATGGAAGATCGAAGAGGAATATCGCAAGCAGAAGAAGAACAAGGACGAGGTTCCCGCCGCCGAGTTCCGCGCCCAGTGCCGCGCCTATGCCGACAAATGGGTGGGCGTGCAGAAGGCGCAGTTCCAGCGCCTCGGCATCATGGGCGACTGGGATGATCCCTATCTGACGATGACGTTCGACGCCGAGGCGACGATCGTCGGCGAGCTGCTGAAGTTCGCCGAAAGCGGCCAGCTTTATCGCGGTGCAAAGCCGGTGATGTGGTCCCCGGTCGAAAAGACCGCGCTTGCCGAGGCCGAGGTCGAATATGAGGATGTGACCTCGACCCAGATCGATGTCGCGTTCGAGATTGTCGAGGCCCCGAACGCCCCCGACCTGGTCGGCGCGCATGCGGTGATCTGGACGACCACGCCGTGGACGATCCCGGTCAACCAGGCTTTGGCCTATGGCGAGGGTATCAACTATTACAAGTTTAAGGCAAGCGACGGCCGCACCTATCTTGTGGCCTTCGATTTGATCGACGCTTTCCGCAACCGGACCGGCCTCACTGCGATCGACAGCAGCGAGATGCCGGACGATGATCATGATCTGGTCCATTGGGTGGCTGACAACCTCATGATCAAAGGCAGCGACCTTGCCGGGGCCAAGGCCCGTCATCCGATGCACGCGCTGGGCGGCTTTTTTGCCGCCCCCCGCCCGCTGCTGCCCGGCGATTTCGTGACCACCGATGCCGGGACCGGCCTTGTCCATATGGCCCCGGATCATGGCGAGGACGATTTCGCGCTGTGCCGCGCGCATGACATCCATCCGGTGTTCGCGGTGATGGACGATGGCCGTTACCGCGACGACTGGGCATGGCTGGGCGGCGCGGACGAACGGCGGCTGAGCGTCATCAACCCGAAGTTCAATGCGCCCGAAGGGCCGATCTGTGCCGATCTGCGCGCGGCGGGGGCCTTGCTGTCGGCCGGGGCGTTCCAGCACAGCTATCCGCACAGCTGGCGGTCCAAGGCGCGGATCATCTTCCGCTGCACGCCGCAATGGTTCATCGGCATGGACCGGCCGGTCGCGCTGCCCGGTCAGGCGGATGCGGCGGGCGATGCCGCGCCGACGCTGCGCGGCCTCGCGCTCAATGCCATTGCCGAGACCCGGTTCGTGCCCGACAAGGGGCGCAACCGCATCGGCGCGATGGTCGAAGGCCGGCCGGACTGGGTGATTTCGCGCCAGCGCGCCTGGGGCGTGCCGATTGCGCTCTATCTCGACCGCCGCACCGGCGACTATCTGCGCGATGCCGAGGTCAATGCCCGGATCGTCGCCGCCTTCCGCGCCGGCGGGGCCGATGCGTGGTTCGGGGCCGATCATCAGGCGCTGCTCGGGCCGGGGCGCGACCCGGCCGATTACACGCCGGTCACCGACATTCTCGATGTCTGGTTCGACAGCGGCTCCACCCACGCCTTTGTCGTCGAGGCGCGTTACGGGGCCGGCGTGCGCGCCGACCTGTATCTGGAAGGGTCGGACCAGCATCGCGGCTGGTTCCAGTCCTCGCTGCTCGAAGCGTGCGGCACGCGCGGGCGCGCGCCTTATGCGGCGGTGCTCACCCATGGCTTCGCGCTCGACGGGCAGGGGCGCAAAATGTCGAAATCGCTCGGCAATGTCGTCGATCCGCTGAAGGTCATCCAGGATTCGGGGGCGGACATTCTGCGCCTGTGGGTCGCCTCGACCGACTATTTCGAGGATGTCCGCATCGGCAAGGAAGTGCTGGCGACGACCAGCGATGCCTATCGCAAGCTCAGGAACACCTTCCGTTATCTGCTCGGCGCGCTCGACGGGTTCGATCCGGCCGAGGCGGTGACCGAGTTCCCGGAGCTGGAGGCCTATATCCTCCACCGGCTGGCCGAGCTGGACGCCGAGCTGCGCGAAGCGGCCGATGCGTTCGAGCTCAACCGCTATGTCCGCCGCATCGCCGAGTTCGCGAACGAGGATCTGTCGGCCTTTTTCTTCGATATCCGCAAGGACAGCCTGTATTGCGACGCGCCCGCCGCGCCGCGCCGCCGCGCCTATCGCACGGTGCTCGACATTCTGTTCGGCGCGCTCGTCCGCTATCTGGCGCCGGTGCTGCCCTTCACCGCCGAGGAGGCGTGGCAGAGCCGCTGGCCCGATGATGAGGGGTCGGTGCATCTGGCGGTGTGGCCGCAGATCGATGCCGGCTGGCTGAACCCGGCGCTGGGGGCCAAATGGGCCGAGCTGCGCGCGCTGCGTTCGGCGGTGACCGAGGCGATCGAGCCGCTGCGCCGCGACAAGCTGATCGGATCGAGCCTTGAGGCCGAGATCACCGTGCCCGGCCAGCATGACGCCGATCTGGAAGAGCTGTTCATCGTGGCGAAGGTGTCGCCGGGCGATGCCATCGCCGTGACCCGCACCGACGCCCATAAATGCGGCCGCTGCTGGCGGCATCTGCCCGATGTCGCGGCCGATGGCGCGCTGTGCGGCCGCTGTGCCGAGGTGGTCGGTGGCTGAGCCGGCGTTCGGGAGCGGCGCGGCCGACGATGCCGGGCTGGCGCGGCTGCGTGCCACCGGGCTGGCGCTGGCGGGCGCGGTGTTCCTGATCGACCAGCTGGTCAAATATTGGGTGATCGGGCCGCTCGCGCTCCAGCTGCATGGCCAGATCGTGCTGCTGCCGGTGTTCAACCTCACCTGGGTGCAGAATTACGGCGTCTCGCTCGGCTTTCTGACCGCCAGCAGCGATCTGGCGCGCTGGGCGCTGGTCGCGATGACCGGGCTGATCGCGACCGGCGTGCTCGTCTGGATGTGGCGCGAACGCAGCCGCGCCGATGTGTGGGCGCTGGCGGCTGTGCTGGGTGGTGCTGCGGGCAACATTCTCGACCGCATCCGCTTTGGCTATGTGGTTGATTTTCTCGACCTTCATTTCGGGGACTTTCGCCCGTTTTTGGTCTTCAATGTGGCCGACGCCGCGATTACCATCGGCGTCCTGACGCTGCTCGGGCGCGCGTTGCTCGTTCGCCGCGACTCGCAATCTTCGGAGACAATCGATGCGTAATCTTGTTGTTCTGGGCGCCGCTGCGCTGCTGCTGGCCGGCTGCGGCGGGTCGAACGCGATGAGCGGGCGTCGCGGTCCCGACGAATTCGCCGCCGCGCGCCGCGCGCCGCTGGTCGTGCCGCCCGATTTCGCGCTGGTGCCGCCGACGCCGGGTGCGCCGCGCCCGCAGGAGGCCGATTCGAGCACCCAGGCGCTGCAGGCGCTGTTCGGCGGCCCCGCCCCGCGCAGCAATGCGGAGCGCGTGACGCTGGGTCAGGCCGGCACCGACCGCGCGGCGGCGGGAATCCGCTCTGCCGCCGGCGATCCGGCGACCGTGGTGGTCGACAAGGGGCAGGTGACCCGCGACATCATCGCCGCGCCCGAGGGCGATGGTCAGGATGCGCGCGCCGCCGTGCCGGCAACGCCGCCGCGCTGATCCGGTTCGCCGCGAACAGCCGATATCCGGCCCCGGTGCCCAGCGCCGGGGCCTTTTTCATGTCTGGAGCAATGGCCTGAAAAAATGGCCGGCAAGATCGTGTCTTGCCGGCCCGAGGTCGTCCGCAGGAGGAACATCGAAGGCCGGGGCGGAAACCCTGACCGTCGCCAATATCTTCGCAAAGACCGTGCCAGCCCCGGTTTTCCGCCATTTCTGCTCCAAAGACCGGTCATGATGGCTGATGGTCTGCCCGACAAATGTGCAGCGCAACACCAAACTGCACAAAAAACAGTCAATCATCGGGATCTTGTGGCGCTTTACCAAAGCAAAAACAATTGTGCGACGCAGCATCATAACGGGCGCGATCGCACAATTTCATTGACGACCCGTTCACAAAGATGAAACATCCGAGTCGCCGAGAGCGGGGGACGTGCATGAAAATTGTCACAGCGATCATCAAACCGTTCCAGATCGATCGCGTCCGCGAGGCGCTGACCGGGCTGGGCGTGTCCGGCCTGACGATCACCGAAGTGCGCGGGTTCGGCCGGCAAAAGGGCCAGACCGAAATCTATCGCGGGGCCGAATACACGACCAACCTTGTGCCCAAGCTCAAGGTCGAGGTGGTGTGCCCCGAGGCGCGGGTCGACGCCATTGTCGAGGCCATTCAGGCCGCCGCCGTCACCGGATCGATCGGCGACGGCAAGATTTTCGTTCAGCCGATCGAACAGGCGGTCCGCATCCGCACCGGGGAGACGGGCGATGCGGCGATCTGACCGGAAGGGGGGAAGCATGATTGCAAAATCGTTGGCCGGGCTCGGCCTTGCGCTGTTTGCGGCGCTGCCGGCCTGGGCGCAGGGCGCGGCCGTGTCCGCCATTCCCGAGCCGAGCGTGGACAAGGGCGATATCGCCTGGATGCTGGTGTCGTCGGCGCTGGTGCTGATGATGTCCGCGCCGGGCCTCGCGCTGTTCTATGGTGGGCTGGTGCGCACCAAGAACATGCTGTCGGTGCTGACCCAGGTGTTCATGATCGTCTGCCTGGTCGCGGTGATCTGGGTGTGCTGGGGCTACAGCATCGCCTTTACCGAGGGGAATGCGTTTTTCGGCGGCTTCGGCAAGCTGTTCCTGAAGGGTGTCGACGCCAATTCGCAGGCGGCGACCTTCTCCAACGGCGTCTATATCCCCGAATATGTGTTCATCTGTTTCCAGATGACCTTTGCCTGCATCACCCCGGCGCTGATCGTCGGGGCCTTTGCCGAGCGGGTGAAGTTTTCCGCGCTGATGCTGTTCGTGACGCTGTGGGTGACGCTGATCTATTTCCCGATGGCGCACATGGTCTGGTATTGGGACGGGCCCGATGCGATTGCCAAGGCGGCGCTCGCCGGAGCCGATGCGCTGGCGGCGGCCAATGGCCATGCCGGCTTCCTGTTCCAGATGGGCGCGCTCGATTTCGCCGGCGGCACTGTCGTCCATATCAATGCCGGGGTGGCCGGGCTGGTCGGGGCGATCATGCTTGGCAAGCGGCTCGGCTATCCGCGCGATCCGATGCCGCCGCATTCGTTGACCATGACGATGATCGGCGCGTCGCTGCTGTGGGTCGGCTGGTTCGGCTTCAATGCCGGATCCAATCTCGAGGCCAATGGCGTCACCGCGGTCGCGTTCATCAACACCTTTGTCGCCACCGCCGCGGCGGCGCTCAGCTGGGTGCTGGTCGAACAGGCGACCGGCGGCAAGCCGTCGCTGCTGGGCGCGGTCACCGGCGCGGTGGCGGGGCTGGTCGCGGTCACGCCGGCCTCGGGCTTTGCCGGGCCGATGGGGGCGGTGGTGCTGGGGCTGATCGTCTCGCCGATCTGCTTCTTCTTCGTCGCCAAGGTGAAGGTGAAGCTTGGCTATGACGATTCGCTCGACGTGTTCGGCGTCCATTGCGTCGGCGGGATCGTCGGCGCGCTGGCGACGGGCATATTGGTCGATCCCGCGCTCGGCGGGCAGGGCGTGGCCGATTATGCCAGCCAGCCGGGCACCGCGGTGTTCGCCTATGGCGGCATGGCGACCCAGCTCTGGGCGCAGGCCAAGGCGGTGCTGTTCACCCTGGCCTGGTCGGGAATCGGTTCAGCGATCCTGTATCTGGCGATCGACAAGACGATTGGCCTGCGTGCCGGTGATGAAGAGCAGCATGCTGGCCTTGATATCTCCGATCATGGCGAGCGTGCGTATAACTACTGATCAACTATTGTTGTAAATCGAATCCATTAAAACTATGCATTTGTGCCTGGAGTAAAACGTAGTTCTACTATGATTAGTGTTGCTTATTTTGCTTTTGCACTTTTCATAATAAGAACAAGCTGAGTCCGCCGGAGGAGTAACCAAGAGTTACTTTAAGAGGACGAAAATCATGAAGATGATCAGCAAGAACGTTTTGCTCCGGGCCATGTGCATGACGCTGGCCGGCATCGCCGCCCCGGCGGTCGCCCAGGAGCGGGAGTCGAGCTACACCGTCGCCCTGAACCAGGACAGTTTCTTCGGCTTCTACCCGACGTTCAGCGGCTCGATCCCCACGGGGGAAAAGACCGATTTCACATTCTACGGCATTTTCTGGACCAAGCCGGCCTTCGGGCTCAACCCGACCAATACCGGCGACGATCTGTGGACCGAATTCGGTGTCGGGGTGAACTTCAACCTTGCCGATGGCAAGCTGAAGGTGAAGCCGCAGATCGGCCTGACCAATGGCGCGCTGCTGTCGGGCGGGTCGGTCAACGCCGCCGGGGTGGTGCAGGGGGCCAAGTTCGCCGACGGCGTGGTGCCGAGCCTGACGGTCAACTATGCCGATGAGAAGGTCGAGGCGGAGTTTTATGCCGGCTATTATGCGGCGCTGCGCAACCGGGGCGACGATGCGGCGCTCGACTTCCTCCACACCTGGACCAATGTCGGCTACAAATTCAGCGACAAGGTGTCGGCCGGGGCCCATTATGAGCTGCTGTCGAACACCCGCAACACCTATCCCGGCGGGGCCACTGCGCGGGTTTATCAGTGGGTCGGCCCCTATGTGCAGTTCAGCCTGCCCAAGGGTTTTTACGCCCGCTTCACCGGTGGCGCGGATATCGAGAGCGGAAATGCCGGCGATTTCTACAAGATGAGCATCGGCATGACGTTCTGATCCGGACATGACCGGCGCAGGGCCAGTCGATTGACAGCAATCGCGGCAGCTGCCCGGATCCGGCGGCGCCGATCATCTTCACGCATCTGTCCGGATATCCGGAATATGCGACAAAAGGGGCTGGCATGTCTTTCATGCCGGCCCCTTCACCTTGTCTCATCGCCCAGGAAAATCGCCGGCAAATCATAAAAGAATTTGATTCATGCCATAAGCGTGCATAGCATCAAGCGGCTGGCGGATACGCACCCGAAACGAGGTACGCTGCGCCACGCGCAGGACGGACGACGCGATTTTCTTTGCGGGGGGTCTGGTCTATGCGCGCTTATCTTGGTGGCTTGGCGTTTGTTGCGGCTCTGTCGGCCTCGCCGGCTTTGGCTCAGGACGGCGAGGCGACGCCCGCCTTCACCGTCAGCGGAACCGCTGCCCTGCTGTCCGATTACCGGTTTCGCGGCGTGTCGCAGAGCGACAAGGAAATGGCCGTGCAGGCCGGGCTTACCATCACCCACAAAAGCGGGCTTTATGCCGGTGCCTGGGGCTCGAACCTGGCCGGTTGGGGCACGTTTGGCGGGGCCAATATCGAGCTTGATCTGATCGCCGGCTACAAGACCGCGATCAGCGAGACCGGCACCATCGATGTCGGCCTGACCTGGTACATGTATCCGGGCGGTGCCGACGTCACCGATTTCGCCGAACCCTATGTGAAGCTCAGCGGCACGACCGGCCCGGTCACGCTGCTTGCCGGCATTGCCTATGCGCCCAAGCAGCGCGCGCTGGGCAATTTCTCGGCAACGCCGCAAAGCCGGGGGCAGAAGCAGGACAATCTCTATCTGTGGGGCGATGCCGCCGCGCCGATTGCCGGCACGCCGCTGACCGCCAAGGCGCATCTCGGCTATTCAAAGGGCAATCCGGGGCTGGGACCGAACGGCACCAGCGTCTCGCCGACCGGCGAATATCTCGACTGGCTGCTCGGGCTCGATTTCACGGTCAAGAATCTGACGCTGGGCGTCGCTTATGCCGATACCGACATTTCGCGGGCGCAAAGCGCCTATCTGCAGCCGGGCTTCAGCAAGGCAGGGGGGGGCGTGACCTCGATTGCCGGCGGCACGGTGATCGTGTCGCTGACCGCCGCCTTCTGACCGGCCCGGCGGGGATCGGGCACCGGTCATCGGTTTCGATGCCGGGTCCGGTCCGGTTTACCCGTTTCCGCGCTGTTCGCTGGCCATCGGTTCCGTTAGGTTCCTTTCGTCTTGCGGTGCCGCCCGTCCTGCGCCCGATCAGCCCGACCGCCCGGCCGGGCCGCAACGGCGGTCGGGACTGCGGCAGCTTCGAAGCGGAGAGCGGGAGCATTTGACCAGAGGCTGGACGTTTGCTGGCGGTGGCGTGCGGCCGGTGCAGGGCTATGCGCTGGCAGTGGCGGCCTGTGCCGCGGCGATCGGCATCCGGCTGGCGGCCGCGCCGCTGCTGCCGCCGGGGTTTCCGTTCCTGACGTTTTTCCCCGCCGTCATCCTGGTCGCGTTCGTCGCCGGGCCTGGCCCGGCGACGCTGTGCGCGCTGCTGTCCGGGCTTGCCGCGGCGTTGCTGTTCATGCCCGCCGGTCCGGCCGGTCCGGCGTCGCCGGCCGGCATGGTCGCGCTCGGCATGTTCGCGAGCGTCGCGGCCATCGACATCATCCTCATCCATATGACGACGCGCGCCGGCAACCGGCTGCGTGCCGAGCGCGAACGGGCCGCGCGGCTTTACGAGGAACAGCGGCTGCTGTTCCAGGAGCTGCAACACCGCGTTGCCAACAACATGGCCTTTGTCGCCTCGATCCTGTCGATGCAGAAGCGCCGCGTCGCCAGCGATCCGGGATCGGCGATGGTGGCGTTCGACGATGCGATCGAGCGCATCCACGCCATCGCCCGCGTCCACCGGCGACTTTACGATCCCGCCGCTGCCAGCCTGTCGGCACAGGATTATCTCGAGCAGCTGGCGCGTGATTCGCTGACGCTGATGAACGCCGGCGAGGTGCGGCTGGAGGTCAGCGCGCCCGAACTTCAACTCGATCTCACCCGGCTGGTGGCGCTGTCGCTGATCGTGACCGAATTGCTGACCAACGCCGTCAAGCACGGCCTTGCCGGGCGCAGCGACGGGCTGATCCGCATCGGGATCGCGCCTGCGGGGCCGGATCTGCTGGCGCTGACCGTCGCCGATGACGGGCCGGGCCTGCCGCCGGGGTTCGATCCGCGCGCCGCCCGCGGGCTGGGCGCGCGGATCGTGCAGGGGCTGGCCGCCCAGCTGGGCGGCACGATCGACTGGCCGGTCGGCCAGGGCGGGATGGTCCGGGTCGAGTTTCCGGCCTGATCGCGTCACCGACCCGGCAGGACCGTCCGTGGCTGGGGGCCGTCGCGGTCAGCGCGCCTGGGTGCCGCCCACGGTCAGCCCGTCGAGCAGCAGGCTGGGCTGGCCGACGCCTGCGGGCACCGACTGGCCGCCCTTGCCGCACACGCCAATGCCTTCGTCGAGCGCGAAATCATTGCCGATCGCCTGCACGCGGGTGAGCGCGCTCGGCCCGTCGCCGATCAGCGTCGCGCCCTTGATCGGCGCGCCCAGCCGGCCATTTTCGATCAGATAGGCCTCGGTGCAGGAAAACACGAACTTGCCCGACACGATGTCGACCTGCCCGCCGCCGAAGCTCTTGGCGAAAATGCCCGATTTGACGCGGGCGAGCATCTCGCCCGGATCGTCGCTGCCGCCGAGCATGAAGGTGTTGGTCATGCGCGGCATCGGCGCATGGGCATAGGATTGGCGGCGGCCATTGCCGGTCGGGGCGACGCCCATCAGCCGGGCGTTCAGCCGGTCCTGCATATAGCCTTTCAGGATCCCGTCCTCGATCAGCACAGTGCGCCCGGTGGGCGTGCCTTCATCGTCGATGGACAGCGAGCCGCGCCGGTCGGCGATCGATCCGTCATCGACCACGGTGACACCCGGTGCCGCCACCCGTTCGCCGATGCGCCCTGAAAAGGCCGATGTGCCTTTGCGGTTGAAATCGCCTTCCAGCCCATGGCCAATGGCTTCGTGCAACAGAATGCCGGGCCAGCCCGGGCCGAGCAGCACCGGCATTTCGCCGGCGGGTGCCGCGACCGAATCGAGATTTACCAGCGCCTGGGCGAGCGCCTGATCGATCCCCCGCTGCCACTGCGCCTCGCTGAACAGCCGGTCATAGAGATAGCGGCCGCCCATGCCGAACGACCCGGTTTCGCGCCGGCCATTCTGTTCGGCGACGATGGCGATGTTGAGCCGCACCAGCGGGCGGACATCGGTGGCGACAAAGCCGTCGGCGCGGACGATTTCGACCACCGACCAGCTGGCTGACAGGCCGACCGACACCTGCGCGACGCGCGGATCGCGCGCGCGCGCCGCCGCGTCGATAGTCTGGCACAGGGCCACCTTGTCGGCAAAGGGCAGCAGCCCGATGGGATCATGGCCGGTATAGAGATGGCGGTTGGTGCGCGGCGGCGCGGGCGCGGCGGCCTGACCGGGATCGAGCACCCGTATCGTCTCGGCCGCGCGGCGGATGGCGGCGGCGCTCAACTCATTGGCATGGGCAAAGGCGGTGGTCTCGCCCGTCACGCCGCGCAGGCCGAAGCCCGAACTGGTCGAATAATCGGCGGTTTTCAGCCGGCCATCGTCGAAGCCGAAGCTCTCGCTCGCCTGATATTGCAGATAGAGTTCGCCGTCATCGACACCGCCCAGCGCCGCGCGCGTCAGCGCCAGCGCGGTATCGGGGTCGAGATCGCTGCCATAGAGGACGGCGCGCGGATCGGGAGCGTGCGGATCAGGGGACGGGGTCATGCCCCCCGATATAGGCGCTTCAATGGGCGGCGGAACCCTCATTGTCGGCCGGGCCGCCGATCAGCACGAAGCGGCGGTCGCAATAGCCGCATTCGCCATAGCCGCGTTCGTCGATCTCGATGAACACGCGCGGATGGCCGAGCGCGGGGTCGATGCCATGGCCGGAGCCGTCACAGGCGACGCGGCGGGTGGACACGCGGAGGGTTTCGGGTGGCGGGATCATGCCGCGTCCGATAGCAATCGCGCGTTGCCCTTTCCAGCCCCCCGCGGCTAGGGGAGAGCGATGGACGAAGCGGCAATCTCGATTCAGGGGCTGGGCAAGACCTATCGCGGCGGCAAGCGCGCGCTGGACGGGGTCAGTTTCGATGTGCCGCGCGGGCAGATTTTCGGGCTGCTCGGCCCCAATGGCGCGGGCAAATCGACGCTGATCAACATCCTGTCGGGGATGGTCCGCAAGACCGAGGGGCGGGCCGCGATCTGGGGGTTCGACATCGACGCGCATCCGCGCAACGCCAAGGCGTCGATCGGCATCGTGCCGCAGGAAATCGTCTTCGATCCCTTTTTCACGCCGCTGGAAACGCTGGAGCTGTTTGCCGGGCTGTACGGCGTGCCGCGCGCCGAGCGCCGCTCGATGGAGCTGCTGCGCGCCGTGCATCTGGACGACAAGGCCAATGCCTATTCGCGCACTTTGTCGGGCGGGATGAAGCGCCGGCTGCTGGTCGCCAAGGCGATGGTGCATTCGCCGCCGGTGCTGGTGCTCGACGAGCCGACGGCGGGCGTCGATATCGAGCTGCGCCAGCAGCTCTGGGCCTATGTCCGCGAACTCAACGACCGCGGCGTCACCGTCGTCCTCACCACCCATTATCTGGAAGAGGCCGAGGAGCTGTGCGACCGCATCGCGATCATTAACCATGGCCGGCTGATCGCCAATGAACCGACGCGCGAGCTGGTCGGCAAGGCGCAGGAAAAGCGCGTGGAAGTGACCGTCGACCGCGATGTCGCCGTGCCGCCGGCCGCCGACTGTTTCGAGAAGATCGCGCTGCGCGGCGAACGCGTGCTCGAAATCACCTATTCCAAGGCCAAGGTGAATGCCGGGCAGGTGCTGTCCGCCGTTCAGGCCGCCGGCCTCGGCATCGTCGATGTGACGACGCGCGAGGCCGATCTGGAGGATGTGTTCCTGAGCCTGACCCGCACCGCCTGAGCGGAGCGGGGCCGGGGAGGGAGACGGGGCACGGCCCCGCCCCGCATCAGCCGAAGATGAACGCGTCCAGCGGCAGGTCGAACACCCCGGCGACATGGCCGATCAGCTCGTCCCGGCTGTCCGCCCGGCCGTTGCCGTTGCTGTCGTGCAGGATCTCAAGACCCGCAAGGCCGCCGACCCGGCCCTTGCGGAACACATAATCGCCGGCG
Source organism: Sphingomonas sp. URJC2 (assembly GCF_059803575.1). Lineage (NCBI taxonomy): Bacteria > Pseudomonadati > Pseudomonadota > Alphaproteobacteria > Sphingomonadales > Sphingomonadaceae > Sphingomonas > Sphingomonas sp. URJC2. The sequence goes on along the minus strand of NZ_JAPFGX010000049.1, from coordinate 5,934 downwards.
TCTCCCGCCAGCATGATCCGGTCGCCGGCCGCGAAATCGAGGATCTGGCCATAATCGCCGCGCCCGCTGCGCCGGCTCTGGCCATCGTCGTAGAAGCGGCCGCGCGCGTCGCCGAGCGCGAAGACATCGGCGCCGCCGCCGCCCACCAGCCGGTCGATGCTGCCCCGGCCGAGCAGCGCGTCACTGTCGGTCAGACCGGTCAGCCGTTCGGCAGCATCGCCGCCCGCCAGCCAGTCATTGCCCATTCCGCCGCGGATCACCGGCATGTCGCCCTCGGGCCAGGGCGCAGGCAGCAGCGGCCGGGGGAGTGCAGGCTTTTCGACCGGTTCCGGGATGTCCTGTTGCGGCGGCACCGGTGGCGGTGCCGGCTGCGGGGCAGGCGGGGGCGCAGGCTGGGGCTGGATCGGGGACGGGTTCGCCCCCGGTCCGACAGGCAGCAGGCCGGGCTGATAGCCGATGCCGGGCACGATCAGATCGGCAATGCCGGCACCTGCCCCGGCATCGATGCGCGGCAGGAACCGGTCCTGCCCGTCCAGCCCGTGCAGCACGGCATTATCATTCTGCGCCAGGCCGGTCGCGGTGCCGATCAGCAGATCGTCGGTGACGTTGCGGGTGATCAGCGCCCCGTCGACCCGGTCGACCCGGATCCACAGCCTTTTGGCATCGCTGGTCGGCGACACGACGGTGTTGCCGATGATCGCGACGCCGATCGCGCCTTCGACCGAAATGCCTTCGAACTGGTCGGACGAATAGATCAGGTTGTTTTCGATCCGCACATTGCTGTGCGGCATGCGGCCCTGTTCGTCGCGGATGAAAATGCCCTGGATGCCGGTGCCCGTGCCTTCGAGCACGACATTGTCGCGGATGAGGATGTTGCTCGATCCACGCGTCTGGCCCGCGGTCCAGAACTGGATCGCGTCGGGATGGTCGCCCGCGCCCGGCTGGAAATCGCGGTAGAGATTATTCTCGATGACGACCCCGTCGACCGCCGCGAAATCGCCGCCGTCGCTGCGGATGCGGTGGATCAGATTGCCGGCGATGCGGATGTCGCTCGACTGTTCGATGACGAATGCGCGCATCAGTTCCTGCACATTGGAGCCGGTGAGCGCAAAGCCGCGCGTGCCGGTGACATAGATGCCCCAGCCGTCATTGGCGGCATTGCCGTCAAGCGAGCCGTGCAGCGACACCCGGTCGAAGCGGATATTCTCGGCGTTGGTGACGGTGGCGAGCTGGGTCCATTCCGGCTCGCCGGGGGCGAGCGCGCGACCGATATCCAGCCCCTGGAACAGAATGTTGCGCGATCCGTTGACATGCACGCCGTCCAGCCGCGCTGGATTGCCGGCATCGGCCGAAGCGATGGTGATGTCGGCGGCAAAGCTGCGGCCATTGAGCGCCAGCGTGCCATAGCTGCCGGGCGCGAGCAGGATCGTTTCGCCGCCGCCGGCGCGGGCGAGCGCCGCATCGAGCTGCGCGCGGTCAGTGACGGTGATGACGGTCATTCAGGTCCCCGGACAAGCAACACGCCCCCGGCACGGGAAGGCGGCGGGCGGACATCCGCCTGCGCGCCCGGCGCTAGGCGGCGTGGATGAAGCCCAGATGAACCAGATTGGGACAGGGCGGCGGGCCGGGGGGCGGATGCGGCAGGCCGAGTCGTTGCCGAGCGCCCGGACCCGAAACGCGCCGCGTCAGAAATCGAGCGTCGCGCGCGCGATCAGCCCGGCCCCGCCCGGCTGCCGGCCATTGGCCAGCCGCAGCCCGGCACTGCTGTCGGCATAATCGAGTGCCAGCGTCAGCGGGCCGCGGCTGTGGCGCAGGCCCAGCCCCCATTCGGTGTAGCGCCGCGCCAGGGTCAGCTGCCCGCCGCCGGTGTCGCGCCCGATATGGGCGGCAAGGCTGAGCGGCGTCCCCGGCACGCCGATATCGAGCCCGGCGCGCAGATAGAGATTGTCGGCCCGGCCGGCGCGTCCCGCGCTGCCGGGAGCAAGCGCGCGCTGGCGCGGGGCATAATGGGCCGATGCGCGCAGGCCGACCGGGCCGAGATCATAGCTAAGCGCGGCATAGGGCTCGACAAAGTCGGTCGCCCCCGCCGCGCCGGCAAAGGCGAAATAACGCGCCCCGACATCGAGTTCGACCGGCCCGGCCATGGTCCGGTAGCCGGCGGCCAGCTCGACCAGCGCATCGGCCCCGCGCGCCACCGGGCCGGCGAGGCTGGCTGTGCGCAGCCCTGCATGCAGGCCCGAGACATGCACGGCGTCGAGCGTCGCGCCGAGGCTCGCCCGCCGGTTCGACAGCGACAGGCCGCGCAGCCGGAAATCGCTGGCGAGCGTCACGCCCGCGCGCAGGTCGAGCGCGGGGGGCGGATCAGTCATGTCCGCCGCCGCCGGTGTCGCTGCCGCCCCGGCGAGTGTGAGTGCCGACAGCAGCGCCGATCCGCGCGGGCGCATGCCGCCCGGTCCGGGGGAGATCATGGCCGGTGGCCGGATCAGCGGTCGTCCAGCTCGCCATTGGCGCGCGCGCGGCGTTCCTCGCGCGCCTGGCGCAGCAGCTGCTGATAGCAGCCGGTCCAGCCGCCCGCGCCGACCGGCGAGCAGCTGCTGATCCCGGCGGCACCGACATATTCCATGTTGCGCGCGCGCTCGGCCCAGCTCTGGCTCTGCGGGCTCGGCTCGATCCGGCGCAGCTCTTCGGGGATGCGGTATTTCTCGCCCTGCGGCTTGCGCACGCAGATCACGTCGCGCGGGCAGGGCTCGTTGCCGAACACCACCAGCACCGCCTCGTTCGAGTTGCGCTGCGCCGCCGCCGGGCCGATGGGCAGCAGCCCCGGCACGGTCAGCGCCAATGCCAGCGCGAAACGGATCTTGGTGGTCATTGCGGGTCCTCTTCCCTCGGCAGCGGCGGCACCGCCGCCGCCGGCTGTGTTTATGTTCAGATTCGCTTCGACAGCGCGATCGCCGCGCGGCAGCCCAGCCGGATCGCATGGAACATCACCGGATAGGCGGGCGCACGCTCCGCCCCGGCGGCCAGCGCCGCCTCGCGGTGCTCGACCTCCTCGGCCTGGAAATCGCGGATCGCCTCGGCCAGTTCCGGGTCGCGGTCGTCCAGCGTGTCGAGCTGTTCCTGATAATGGCGGTCGATTTCGGTTTCGATCGCCGCGGTGCAGGCCATCGCCGCTTCCGGGCCGATCGCCGCCGTCACCGCGCCCAGTGCAAAGCCGGCGACGTTCCACAGCGGCTGCAACAGGGTCGGGCGCACGCCGCGTTCGACGATCATCGCGTCGAACCGGCGGCGATGGCGTTCTTCCTGCGCGGCCATGCCGGCAATCGCGCGCGCGGCCGGCGAGCGGTCACCCATCACCGCCAGCTGCCCGGCATAGATGCGCGTCGCGCCATATTCGCCCGCCTGATTGACCCTGAGCATCGTCGCGGTATCGACCGCGCTGTCACCGGGTTTCCAGCTCATCGCGCGCCACTCCCTTTGATCGCAAGCGCCGCGACGCCTGTCGCCGCGGCAAAGGAAAACAGGGCGTTGAATCCGGCGAGCGATACGCCGAACAGCGTCCATTGCGGCTGGTCGCACCGGATGATCGGCGCGGCAAGAATGGATTTGAGCAGTTCCGCGCTGTTGCCCGTTGCAGTGCTCGCCGCACAGCTGGTCACGCCTTCCCACCAGCCATATTCGACGCCGGCATGAAACACGCCGATCGCGCCCGATATGGCGATGGCGAGCGCCGCCAGCAGCACCAGCGGGCGGGTGAGCCGCGCCGGCAGCACAAAGGCGAACAGCGCCAGCACCAGCGCCACTTCATGCGGCCAGCGCTGCCAATAGCACATTTCACACGGGAACAGCCCGCCCAGATATTCGGACGCAAGCGCCCCGCCCAGCAGTGCGGACGGGGCGGCAAAGGCAAGCAGCCGGGCCTGGGCAAGCGACGTCACGATGGGCAGTCTCGGTGCGGTGATCGTCGCCATTCAGGCCACCTGACCGATGAACATGGGCTGTATCATGGCTCAGCGCGGCCGGGATGCACCGGGCGCACCGGGCTTGGCGGTGGCGGCCGGTGCCGCCGGCTTGGCCGTCGCGGCACCGCCCAGCGCGACCTGCGCCCCGCCCTCGCGGCGCAGCCGGGCGATGGCGCGCACCGCATAATCGAGCTGGAAGTCGCTGACGCCCTGCTTCTTCAGCTCCTCGGCGGTCAGCTTGAAGCGCGGATCTTCCTTGCCGTCATCCTCGATCACCGACCGGTCGACCTTGGCCTCGTTGACCAGATGGCGGCGCAGATCGGCCTCGCGGAAGCGCGGCCGGGTCTTGTAATCGGGGTCGCTCAGCTGCGGCACGGCGATATCGGGTTCGATGCCGCCTTCCTGCACCGACTTGCCCGAGGGCGTGTAATAGCGCGCGGTCGTCAGCCGCAGCGCGCTGTCGGCGCTGAGCGGCAGCAGCGTCTGCACCGATCCCTTGCCGAAGCTGCGTTCGCCCATCACCAGCGCGCGGTGCTGGTCCTGCAGCGCGCCGGCCACGATTTCGGCGGCCGAGGCCGATCCGGCATCGACGAGCACGATCAGCGGCGCGCCGCCGGTATCGTCGCCGGCCTTGGCATAATAGCGCTCGACATCATTCTTCTCGCGCCCGCGCTGCGACACGATCTCGCCGCGTTCGAGGAACGCGTCCGACACCTCGATCGCCTGATCGAGCAGCCCGCCCGGATTGGAGCGCAGATCGATCACATAGCCGGCCGGCCGCCGCCCCAGCGCCTTCTGCACGCCAAGGATCGCCGCGCGCACCCCGGCGCCGGTATTCTTGGAGAAGCTGTTGATGTTGATGATGCCGACATCGCCCTTCAGCTCCCATTTCACGGGCTTCAGCTCGATCACCTCGCGCACCAGCGACACGTCGAACGGCTTGTCGCGGCCCGGGCGGACGATGGTCAGCTTGATCGAGGTGCCAGGCTTGCCGCGCATCTGCTCGACCGCCTCGTCCAGCGTGCCGCCATAAAGCAGCTGGCCGTTGATATGGGTGATATAGTCCCCGGCCTTCAGCCCGGCGCGCGCGGCCGGCGTGTCCTCGCTCGGCGCAATCACCTTCACCGCGCCGTCTTCCATCGACACGGTCAGGCCCAGCCCGCCATAATTGCCGTCGGTCTGCGCCTTCATCGACTGGAAATCGGTCGCGTCGAGATAGCTGCTGTGCGGATCGAGCGCGGCGAGCATGCCGTTGATCGCGCCGCGGATCAGCGTCTTGTCATCGACCTTGTCGACATATTCGCCGCGCACCCGCTCGAACACGCTCATGAACTGGTCGAGCTCGCGATAGGTGTCCTGCTCGACCGCGGCGAGGCCGGCGGTCGCGATCGGAACCAGGGCAAGGGCGCTGGCAAGGGCGGCGGCGCGCAACACGGGACGGAACATTCGCGGCACTTTCGGCAAGGGTGTTCGGGAACGATATAGGTATTCGCCAAGGGATTAAAGATCAGCGGATCACCGGATCAGCCCGGCCACGCCGACCGGGTGGCCCTGATGGCGCAGCTCGATCAGCAGCGGCGTCGTGCCCGCGCGGCCGACCGGGCTGCCCTGATCGACGGTGTCGCCGGCCCGCGCCGTCGCCCGCGCCAGCCCGGTGAGCACGCTCATCCAGCCCCGGCCATGATCGATGATCAGCACCTCGCCATAGCCGCGATACGGCCCGGCAAAGGCAATCCGCCCGCCCGCCGGCGCGACGAGCAGCGCCCCCGGTTCGGGCAGCAGCTCAAGCCCGCGCGCCCGCGCACCATCCGCCCCGGCCTCGCCAAAGCCCGCCACCACCCGGCCAAGCGCGGGCAGGCGGTAGGAGCCAGGCCCCGCCGCCCCGTCTGCCACCCCTTCTGCCGGCGCGGGGGTGGCGGGCGCGGGGGTTGCGGGCGCGGGCATCGCGCTTCCCGGCCGGGGCAGCGGCCCGGGC